>CALVEE010000071.1 GCA_944326495.1 Candidatus Gastranaerophilales bacterium
AATTGGCGGAGCTTCCAGACAGGGAATATTGATTAAAGGAAGCAGTTACCTTGAAACTCTTTCTAAGGCTGATGCGGTTTTGTTTGATAAGACCGGAACTCTGACAAAGGGCGTATTTAAGGTTACGGAGATTAATTCTCAAAATCCAGATTTACTTAAATACACTGCATATGCTGAAAGCGCATCAAATCATCCGATTGCGCTTGCTATAAAAAAGGCTTACGGTTCTGAAATTCCGGAGGGCATAAAAATTAAAGAAATTGCAGGGCTGGGAGTTAAAGCCGAAATCGAAGGACATACTGTATTTGCAGGAAACGCAAAACTTGTTAATCCCCCTCAAAAAATTGACAGGGCAGGAACAATTGTTTATGTTTCAATAGATAATGTTTATCAAGGTTATATTGTGATTTCTGACGAAATTAAAGAGGAGTCTGAAGAAACAATAAGCAGGCTGAAAGCGATGAATGTTTCAACCGCGATGCTTACAGGTGATACTAAAGGAAGCGCGGAAAAAGTTCAGGAAGAATTAAGACTTGATAATGTTTACTCCGAACTTTTGCCGGAAAATAAGGTTGAGAAAGTCGAAGAAGCTATTGAAAATGCTTCCGGAAGTGTAATCTTTGTCGGAGACGGAATAAATGATGCTCCGGTTTTAACAAGAGCAGATGTCGGAATTGCAATGGGCGGCTTAGGTTCTGACGCCGCAATAGAGGCCGCGGATGTCGTAATAATGGACGATAATCCTTCTAAAGTTGTTGAAGCAATCCGGACTGCAAGAAATACAATGACAATCGTTAAACAAAATATTGTATTTGCAATCGGAGTAAAAGGTTTATTCCTTATCTTGGGCGGATTTGGAATGGTTTCAATGTGGGGCGCGGTATTTGCCGATGTCGGAGTCTCTCTGCTTGCTGTTTTAAATGCGTTGAGGGGCGGTAATTTAAAAAAGAAATAGCTTATTTATCTTTATTTGAAGAACAACTTCCGTTTCTATAGCCTATACCTGCTCTATAACCCGATATTGCATACAATAAGGGCAATGCCGGTTCTATCCATTTCAGTCCGGACATAACGGCGACTGTCGCAATATCATCAGCATGTAAACCTATATCAAGTGCTTCGGGGTGTCTTTCTGCATAAACATTATTTTTGCTTTTTTTTGCAAATATCGGATTAATTATTTTATTTCCTATAAGATTGGCAACTGCGCTTCCGCCAAGTATTCCTGTTGTTACAATTCCTCCTGTCATTCCAAGAGCACGTCCGCCTTTTGATTTAATGCCGGTTTTTTCCATTATCCCAAGTGCTATGCCGGCACCTATATTACAAAGAAATATGTTGGCCAAATATTGATATGCACCTTCTTTAATTTTATCCGGAATTTTTTCCTTCCAATTTTTTGTGCTTAGAAAATCTCCGAGAATACCTCCGCTTATTCCGCCAAGTACGGGTATCAGCCCAAAAATTGATAACCTGCTGATTTCTGAAAAAATCTCTTTTGAAGTAATATTTTCCGGATCCGGAATAAATTTATTTAAGAAATTTTTATCCTCAATTGTTTTATAGAGTTTTCTTATTTCATTGAAACTTAAAATGTTATTCTTTGATTTATGCAAAATACCTTTTATATCATTGTTTACCGGATTATTTTTTATAAATTTATCAACCAGCAAAGAGTTATTTTGCTTTATTACTTTTACACTTTCAGGGGCTTTTTTGAATATTTTATTCGTAATAGCAGGAGCTGCAAGAGATGAGATTGCCGTAAATATAATTGTTGTACCAATTCCCGCTGCGGCAAGCTTTCTATGCGGTTCAGGCTCTTTTTTGATTTGAGATACACCATAGAGTCCGCTGCCTGTTAATAAAATTGCCGGTACGCTTTTCCGGAATTTTGCAACCAAAAGCGGCTGGTCAAGAAACTTGCCCGCTATTTTTAATATATTCATCCCGATGCTCCTACTTGTTATCTTGTAAGTATTTATCTACAAATTCAACGATTTTGTTGAAAGCTTGCTCTGAAATTACATGTTCAACCCTGCAGGCATTTTGAGAAGCCTCTATTTTATCAAGCCCAATAATCTCTTCAAAAAACTTCTGAAGAGTTGTATGTCTAACAACAACATTTCTGGCTTCCTTGAGACCTTCTTCCGTCATGGTTATACTGCCGTAACGGTCGTAAATAAGCAGTTTTTTACCTGCGAGTTTTTTTAATGCTTCTGTGACAGATGCTCTGCTTACATTAAGCTCTTTTGAGATATCTATGGCTCTTACAACTTTATTTGCATCAATATAATTGCAAATTACCTCAAGATAATCTTCTAAACTGGAAGTTAGTTTTTCTTTCACAAATTTACTCCGAAATGTAATCTTAAGAAAATTGTAAGGCATGCCTAACATTTTGTCAAGCCCTTATTCATTATCAAATAAACAAGACAATATTATCGCTATAGCAACAATACATGAACTTTTCCCCCTAATCTCCTCCCACACGGAGGTCAATCCGTCGAGGCGGTGAGGGGGCAATTCTGTAAGGAAAAGTAAAATTTAACCCGTAATGTAGGAATAAGTTAACGTCTGAACCGGCTAAGCCGTGAGGCTTAAAGGTGAAGCTATGTGAGCGTGAAGCAAAGGCAATGCAAGGATTGGTGCAAACCCGTAAGGGAAAATTCTGTAGTTAAAATAAAGGTTCGGCTAAATTAACCGAACCGCAGAGTCGTAATACTGAATGAAAAGTCATTATTTATTGTTTTGGTAATACTCTCTAATTTTAACCTTTGGAACAACCGACATCCCCGGTATAATTGAATACTCATTCGGGTCGATTTTTTCCGTAAATACTATTTTAACCGGAATTCTCTGTACAATTTTTACAAAAGAGCCGACTGCGTTTTCGGGCGGGAATAAGCTTGCCTTAGCGCCGGAACTTCGCTGGATACTGTCAATTTTACCTTTAAAAACTTTATCAGGATAAGTGTCTATTTTAATATCAACATCCATGCCCTCTTTCATTTTAGTAAGCTGTGTTTCTTTATAATTTGCAACAACCCACACATCGTGAGGAACTATTACAAACAAAGGCGAACCCGGCTGAACCATCATACCTACTTCAACTTTTTTATTTGATACAGTGCCGTCAATCGGCGCTAAAATATCTGTGTATTCTAAAGCGAGTTCTGCCGCACGTTTTTGTGCTTTTAATACATTCAAATCAGCGTCGGCAACTTTAGCATTCTGGGAAGGGTCTTTGGAAAAAATTGACTGTTCTGCAGAAGTCTGTTTTGCCTGCTTGCTCTCTAAATTAGTTATTGCTTTGTCTAAAGTCTGTTTAGAAACAGCTCCTGCTGCATAAAGATTTTGATATCTTTCAACATCTTTTTTTGCAAGCTCAATTTCAGAATTAGCCGCATTCAAATCAGCGTGGGCATTTTCCTGATTTAATAAAGTTCGTTCATAAGCTGCAGTTGCCTGATCTAATTTTACCTGATAATCAACTTTATCAATAACTGCAACCACCTGCCCCGCCTTAACCGGCTGGTTATCTTCCACAAGAACTTTTACAATCTGTCCCGAAACCTTCGGAGAAACCGAAACCGTCGTTGTTTCGACATAAGCGTCATCAGTTGACTGGCAGCCCAAATACTCATAAATAAAGTAACCTGCAAGAATTACGCCGAGCGTAACCAAAAAAGCAAATATATACCGTTTTTTTACCGGTAATTTTCTTGTATTTTCTTCCTCAATCTTATTTTCTTCGCTCATAATTTATCTTTTCCCTTATATCTGTATTTCCAATGTCTCATCTAAAACATTTCTTAATTCTTTTAACAAATCACCAACCCGCGCAATATCGCTGTTATCAATCCTGCTCTTTACAACTTCCATATGCGGTCTGATTTTGCCGGTAACCTCTTCTGCTTTGTTTACTCCTGCTTCTGTAATACTTACTATTTTAACAGGTCTGTTATTTTTTATCGAAAGCTGCCTTGTAATATAACCCTTTCTCTCTAATGAGTCAAGGAGCTTGCCTGTATTTGCTCTGTCTTTGAGTATAAGTTTTGCTAAATCTCTCTGGCAAAGATAAGGATTGCAGGAGAGTGTATCAAGTACAGAAAACTCTTCCGGCGTTATTCCGGCATTAAACTTTTCAAATACCTGCTGGCCGAGAAGCTTGCAGTATTTTGCGGTCAATTCTATCTGATAGAAAATTGTATCTGTAAAATGACTTTGCAATTTTGTCAATCCCCTGTTTAAAGTATGTTTCTTTTACAACATGTTGCAAATGCAACATAGTTATGTTATCATTGTTGTCATAAAAAATCAAGTACCTTGGGAGAAAAAAGAAATGAAAAAGTTTTTGACATTAGCCATATTATTATCATTAGGTACAGGAAATATTGTACCTGTTATTGCAGCTGAAAAAACAGTCTTAAGTGCAGGCGCAGAACAAACAGTTGATAAGAATAAGAAAAAAGAGAAAAAAGCAGAAAAGATTAAACCTGTAAAGAATAAATACGAGTATATTAATTTAGCCTGGTGGGCGCAATTCAATGATGAATATTTAAACAACTATATTGTAAAAGCTATTGAGAATAACAAAGACTTGAAGATGGCGACATTAACGATTGATGAATATTATCAAAATGTTGTTATGCAAAGAGCAGGAGAGCTTCCTACAATTCAGGCCGGATTTATGCCGGGGTACGGGAAATTAATAGGCTCTTCTGCAGGCGGGTTTATGCTCCCGATTATTGCTAACTATGAACTTGACCTGTTCGGAAAAAATCATAATAAGACAACGGCTGTAAGAAAACTTTATGAGGCTTCTATTTTAGATGAAAAATCCGCTTATATTTCAATAGTTTCAGCTGTCGGAAGTACTTATGTCAATATTGTTAAATTAGATGCAATGGTAGATTTGCAGGAAGATATTGTTGATTTAAGAAAAGAGATTTTTGAGATTATGTC
>CALVEE010000072.1 GCA_944326495.1 Candidatus Gastranaerophilales bacterium
AGGATAATATGCCAATATACAGTTACAGCGCATTAAAACAGGGAAAAGAAGTTGTAAAAGGAGAAGTTACGGCTTCAAACCTAAAAGACGCAAGAGACATAATCAGAAAAATGGGGCTTGTTCCTACCAAGATTAATGAGTATACAGATGCCAAGGCTAAAAAAGCAGCACGTCTTTCTAATCTGAGCCTTTCTGAGAAAATAGATTTTATATCTACGCTCCAAATCTTGCTTACATCAGGTATTCCGGCTGTAGAATCTTTAATGTTTATGGAGCAGGAAGCTGCAAAGAAAAAAATCAGAGATATGTCTAAAATTCTGAAAACGCAGATTATGGCAGGTTCTACGTTTGCAGATACGCTTGCAAGATATCCGCAGGTTTTTGGTTATATCTTTATCGGTTTGATTAAGGCCGGTGAAGAGTCCGGTGAACTTGAAAAAACTTTAGGCCGTATTAAGGATCTGCTTACCAAGCAGTCCAACATTAAAGGTAAAGTTATCGGTACTCTGATGTACCCGATGTTCGTTGTAGTTCTGGCATTCTTGATTACTATTATCATGTTAGTGTTTGTATTCCCTGCTTTTAAGGAAATGTTTGAACAGCAGGATAAGGCGCTTCCTTTGATTACATCAATCATGATTAATGCGGGGGATTATTTAAAAACTTACTGGTATACTATTCCGATATTTATTGTTGCGTTTATTGTTTTCTGTTTTGTAATGGTTAACTGGCAGCCGGCAAGAAATATTCTGGATAAGCTGGTTTTGAAAATACCGCTTTTGAATAACCTTATTATGTATTCAAATTACTCAAACTTCTTATCCGTAATGAGTGTATCATATGATGCAGGTATCCCGATTGTCGACTGTCTGCACCTTGCAGTTATTACTCTTACAAATTCGGTATTGAGAAACAAAATGAGCGGTGCTATTGTAAAAGTACAGCAGGGTTTACAGGTGTCGCAGGCACTTAAGGCAACAAAAATCGTACCTAAGATGCTTCTCTTTATGATAGCAACCGGTGAACAATCAGGTCGTTTGGGAGATATGCTTGAAAAAGGCGTTAACTTCCTCGATAGAACCTTAGACGGTATTATTGATACTATGACAAAGATGATTGAGCCTATTATGCTTATCGTAATCGGAAGTATCGTTCTTGTTATGGCACTGGCACTTTACTTACCATTGTTCCAGTCTTATATGAGTTAGGAAAGGGTTTAGGAGTTGAGAGGTTTAGAAGTTTAGAAGAAGTTAAAAAATATAATATAAAAATATAATATGAGCGTTAGCGAATTAAAATTCTTATAAACCACTAAACTTATAAACTAATAAACCAATTCACACGTGGAGAATAAATAAATGGATAATAACGAAATTTTAGAATTAACAACATCAGCCTGGAGAGAAAAGGTTTATATTGAAACCGCTGAATACATAATAAGAGGTTATGTGTTTATGCCTAAAATCGGCAAAAGAACCAGACTGCTGTCTGAAATTCTGAATACAAATAAACAGTTTATTGCGGTTAAGAATTGTACGATGGAGTCAAAGCTGTTTCCGCAAAAAGATATCGAATCACATGAATTTATTCAGGTTAATTTATCCACAATACTTATTATGAGACCTTTGTATGAGGACTAAGACTTACGTTATAACAGGGGCAGCATCAGGTATCGGAAAGGCGCTTTTGAAACGTCTTTGCGAGGATAATATTGTTTTTGCAGGATATCGAAACAAAGAACATGAAGCGGTGCTGAAAGCGCTTTCTCCAAACATTTACCCCTTCTATATTGACTACTCTAAGCCCGAAACGATAAAGCTCGCCTGCGATTATCTTTTGTCAAAGTGCACAAAAATAGATACTATAGTTAATATAGCAGGCTGTGTTGTAGCAGGCCCTGTCGAAAGAATTGAGTCCGATGAGCTTCGCAGGCAGTTTAATGTTAATGTTTTCGGACATATTGAATTAACCCAGAGGCTTATGGAAATTTTAAATGACGGAAGGATTATTAATATAAGCTCGATGGCAAGCTTCGGGATTTTTCCGTTTATATCTCCTTATTGCGCTTCAAAACGCGCTTTAGACATGTTCTTTAACTCGCTTTTGATTGAAAACAAGAAAAATATTAAAGTTATATCAATAAAACCCGGCGTTATTGCAACACCTTTATGGGGAAAATCTATTGACGAGAATTCAAAATATTTTGAATACTTTAACGGCTACGAAAAAGAAATGCGCTATCTTGTATCCAACGCTAAAAAGAACGCCAGAGAAGGTTTATCAGTGGAAAAAGTTGTAGATGTTATATTGAAAGCTGACAGAAGTAAAAGACCTAAATTATCATATACAGTCGGAATGGATGCTTTTATAGCAAGTCTTGTTTCGAGGTTACCTCAAGGGCTGGTGAACTCCATTATAAAATTCGGGCTTAAACAAAGGATTAAATAAGGACTCTACTGAAATTAAGCTCTGTAGGGCGGGCAAAGCCTTTTCAAATATGAAATTCCCAATTGTTTTGTTTTTTGCGTGCCCGCCAAAAATTAAATCAAAAAATAATTGGTGGGCACGCCATGCAAAGTTAAAAGCAGTTATTTGCAATTTAATATAGCTTTGCCCGCCCTACTTTTTACTTGTTATAATTCTATATTAATTAAAAAAAAAGACCTTGTGTATTTTGTAACCAAGGCCTGTCCGTTTAAATAAGAAGAGAGAGCTTTATATCCATATTAAAAACTCTAAAAATATTTTTTGCTAGTTGTTGTCAAATATTTTACAAAACTTAATAAATCGGATCGGTCGCTTGGGCATACCTGCCCAACAACAACCTGCAAATTTCTAATACTCAACTCCTTGCTTGTATTGAAATCCACGCCTGTCTGTATTTACAAAAAAAAACCTTTCTTTTTAGAAAGGTTTGGAATTTTTTTAATTAATTCCTCATGTGTAGAAGGTTAGTGTGTAGGTTGTATGAAAGGTTTGTATTATGTGTTTCGTTCTTATGTATATATAAAGTATATTTAAATCTTAAAATTGCAGAAAAATATAAAAATGTTACATAACTTAATATTTGTTTCCTGTGTATACAAAGCTAAAAAAAAGACCTGATTTTTTTAATCAGGCGCTGATAGATAAGTAAGTTGGGGAATTAAGTAAGTAAGATTAAGTTTGGTATTATAAGTAAGAAAATTTTTCTAAGACTTTGTTCGGGATATAAATGTTACTCTGGATTTCATATCCATTGCGAAAAGTCTCATTTCATCCATTAGAATATATGATTTATCTTCTGCAGGGTTTTCGTTAATATAAAATTCGTGTGAAATATTTGTTGCCATAGCATTTATGTTATAGCTCTCAAGTAGTGCCATATTCATTACCTCATCTTGGACTAAACCATAAATTTATATCATTTATGATTAAGTCATTTAGTTTTAACTCTCTTAGATTTGTCTTGCATATATATAAAGTATATAAAACTCTGCGAATTTCAAGACGGCTAATCTTTGTTACATTTCTTAACAATACGTGCAGTGCTGCTAATATGTAAAATCTCGATATTACTGGATTTGAGGCTAAAAATATTAAGTTTTGTAAATGTTTTTCAAAAAATCCTAAAGTTTTTAGAAAAAATGCCGATATATATTATATATCATATAAGAGGTGTGTATCACATGTCAAACTTCACAGTAAACGGAGTATATTCTTACACAAGCGCTAATATCTACTCTTACCTTGGCAGAGTACCGGTTAGCTCAAGTGCGCTTGAGCGTGCGTTTGATGAATTTGATGTTACTCCGACAGGTACAACCGATGATTTGAAAGAACTGAATGATGCGATGTATGCTGAATATTCAAAGCAGGTTCAGCAGCAGATTGACAATCAGAATAACCAGAAGGTTATCCCGTGGGCAAGTTTATGTGCTCAAATTGGTATTCAGGCAACTGGTGATTTTGATAAAGATTACGCAGCGTTTAACAACGCAATTCAGTTATTGAGCCAGAGTGCTGTTGATGGTCAGGCAATGACTTATTTTGCAGGGCTTAGGTCAGAAGCATCCAGAGCTTTTGGTTTGTCTAACAAACCGGAGGCAGCAGATGCGCCTATATCCTATCGTGCCTATCAGGCACAATTCATGCGTTGATAATCGGCAGTACGCAGTTTTCGGCCAGATTCAGTTCTGAATCTGGCCTTTTTGTTCTGCTTAGTTATTGGAGAGATGGGGAATACAAAATTTTTAGGAGCGGGGTTTAATATTACAGGAGGATTTTTATATGCGTCGTATTTTGAGCTTGTTTATTTTGTGTTTACTTGTCTTTGGCGGTTTAGTCTTATTTGAACAGCCGGCAGAGGCTGCGAGAACTGTTGTTACGAGAACGCCTTATTACCAGCCGAATTATAACAGATTTAATCACAGGTACAGACATAATTACAGACCACAGAGACGTTTCAATAATCACAGGTATAACAATAGAAGATATTATAATGCTTATCCGAGACGTAGATTTTTTAATAATAACAATTTTGTTTCGACAACATCGTTTTCTGATTTAGGCGCATTAGAGAAATATACGCTTGATAAGACATATTCCAGAGATAGTGACTTACAGAGACTGGAACGGCTGGAGATGGAAGCTTTTGGGGCTGTCCAGCAGGGGGATGTTAATTCAAGGTATGATAATGTCAGAGCCGCAATACTTTCCAGACCAAAACAGAATTACAAAACTTCTTTCTGGCGTAATATAGGGAATTTCTTTGGCGGGCAGATGACAGGATTTACCCCTTCTTTAGATAATGATCCCTTCTTTTCCGGTTCAAGCTTTGCAAGCACTCCATTCCCGACAACTTATGGAAACAGTAATGTTACACAGTTTGCGAGCCCCTGGGGAAGCGGATACCGGATTAACAACTATGGTACAGGCTCCGGATGCGGGGTTAAAATCCTTGACTAATACTATAGTCCGCGCTCCGGATGTGCAGAATTTGAGGATACTATTTCGTAGTATTCATTCTTGTCAATATTAACACCCATATTTTTGGTATCAACAGTGAATTTCTTTTTCTTTTTTGGTTTATAAGAAATTTTATCTGATGATTTCATTGTTTTCTCCAACCTGAACAATAGTAGGTTTATGGATTTTAATCTCTTCCGGCGTGAGCTGTGCGTATGTAACAATAATGATTTTGTCGCCCGGCTGTGCTTTTCTTGCGGCAGCTCCATTCAGGCAGAAGCATTTAGAACCTCTTTTTCCCTTTATGGCGTAAGTCTGAAAACGCTCTCCGTTGTTTATATTCAATATTTCGACTTTTTCCCATTCTAAGATGCCCGCGAGTTCTAAAAATTCTTCATCTATTGTAATTGAACCCACGTAATTCAGGTTTGCATCTGTTACTGTGGCTCTGTGTATTTTTTTATTTAAATATTGTCTTAGCATATTTATACCTCGACTTTATATTATCACAAAAAAAGAGATACATGGCTGATGAGTTATATTTTATTAATAATAAAATATAAGTACAAGGAGGAGAATATGTTAGATTTGTATATATTAGAAACTTGTCCTTATTGCAGAAAGGTTATGAGTTTTCTTGATGAGAACGGAGTTAAATATAATAAAATTGATATAACGGATAAGGCATCAGAGGACGCCCTAATCCAAATGGGCGGAAAAAGGCAGGTTCCGTTTCTTGTTGACAGAGACAGAAATATTCAGATGTATGAATCAAGTGATATTATTGAATATGTAAAAACAATTATGTAAGTTTTTTACAGGCAGTATTTTTCCATCGCTTGAACAAAACCGTCGTTAAAAACGGTGTCGGTTATATCATCTGATATCGTTTTCAATTCTTCTGTGGCATTTCCCATGGCAATTTTAACTCCGCCGGCTTTAAGCAGGGCTATATCGTTATTCTGGTCACCGATAGTCAAAGTTTCATCTCTGCTAATTCCCCAGAGTTTTTGAAGAAACTCGACTGCACAGAATTTTGAAGCTTCTTTATTAGAAAATTCCAGAAAATACGGAGTTGATTTTACTATGTATAAGTCAGGAAATATTTCAGGGAGCTCCTTCTCGTATTTGTTAATTCTGTCAGGGTTTTGAT
>CALVEE010000073.1 GCA_944326495.1 Candidatus Gastranaerophilales bacterium
TTTATTTCATACCGCAAATGATATTCTTGTAGATTTAAGACCGTCACTCAAAGAATCAGGCGAAAATCTTGCTATAACAACAAGAAATTTAACTGTCGCAACTGATAATATTGCAAATGTTTCCAAAAGCTTAAACCGCTCAGCTAAACCCAAAATTCTTGATAATACATTCTCTAATATCGAACTTATTACAAGAAACCTTGAACTTACAACTTCAAATACAGCACTTTTAACCAAACGCGCTGACAGTGAAACCGTAGCACTTCTAAATTGCCTGATAAAAAATACAAACAAAGTTGTCTTAAATATAAATGATATAATAAAAGGCTTTAAAGTCACTCTTTCTAAACGTTTTGCCGGTATGAGGCTGATATTCGGAAAACCCCTGCAGGGCTAAACAAGCTGTTGGAGAAGATGGATGTATGTATGATATATTGGGGTGTATTAGAAGTCGGGTTTCAGGATGAAAGTTTGTTTATATGTCGGACAGGTATGAGCAGCCAACTGCCCATATAACTATTTCTAAACTAATAATGCTCATAAGCAATAGTAGGGTCAGACACTACCTGACTATAAGTTCTTGCTGAGAAGGTATACCAGACTGACAAAAATTCCCTAACGGGTCTGCCCCCTCACCAAGAATTTCTAATACTCAACTAACGTTTCGTATTGAAATTCTATCCGCTGTCTTGGATTTGCTCCTTGCTCACAGAGTTTCGCCTTTAAGCCTCACGACTTAGCCGGCTCCATCTGTTCGCTATACGGACTATACATTTACCCCCTTCCCATTTACCCCTCTGTCCGTAAATCCGTTCCCGCAAGGAAAAGGAACGTTACAAGCTTGGCGCAACTCCCTCCCTTTTGAGGGAGGGTTGGGGTGGGTGCTGATTAAGATTTATGAGTTTAGAGACAATAAATTCTACTATATGTTTATAAAATTCGTACGTTTGGTTTTGGCTTCCTATTTCTTCTAATTTCTCCCTAACGGGCTGGCACCCATCCTAACCTTCCCTCTAGGGAAGGAACGCTTCGCACTTGGCGCATCTCTCCCTCCCTTTTGAGGGAGGGCTGGGGTGGGTGCTGATTAAGATTTATGAGTTTAGAGAAAATAAATTTTACTATATGTTAATAAAATTCGTACGTTTGGTTTTGGCTTCCTATTTCTTCTATTTCTCCCTTACGGGAAAGCACCCATCCTAACCTTCCCTCTAGGGAAGGAATGCTATACACTTGGCGCAACTCCCTCCCTTTTGAGGGAGGGCTGGGGTGGGTGCTGATTAAAAATCGCAGGCCGGGGAAGCTCAACAACTTATCCAGAATACAAGTATTAATAATCTTTTATAATCTATTATAAATATTTTTTATTTGAAGCAGACCACATATTAATTATAGTTTTACTCTTTTATAATGTATCTTGTACTGGGGGCGGATTCCTTCGTCTGTAAAATACTTTCGCTGAAGTTTCTTATGTTCATACGTAATTATACTTTTGCCGTTTTGTTTTTTCGGTTGTTTATAGATAGAAAAATTATTTTCGTAATATTTATGTCTGTCAGAAAGTTTATACCTTTTAAGCATTTTTTCGTACAAACCAAGATCATATTTATAGAGCATAAAATAAATACAATAACCTCTGTCAAGACTTTCTGTACATTTCAAGTCAAAATCCACAAAATGAAACATCCCGTCTTCTGCTATCAAAAAGTTATTTAAATGGCAGTCAAATAAATCTCCCGAAACTTTGTTAGGATTTTCTTTATCACGATAAGTTGAAAAAATATAGTTTAAGAGTTTGTCTATAATAAGGAATTTTTCTACCTTAGATTTGTATTTGATATAATCTCCTACCGGAATTCCTTTTATATATTTTCTCTTAGATATTTGCGGGACATGTTGAATTTTATATTTACTTTTCACCATATCTTTTTCTTTAACGTAGGAAGAGTTTATGTAAATTTCTCCGTCGGATTTATCTTCTGATATAAAAGAGTGAGATATATAATAATATCTTTCAACGTATTTCCAGAGAAATTCCCCGTTTTGAACTCTTCCTATGTGTTCTTTATATAAAACAGAATCTTTATCAAGTTTAATGAACTCAAGAATATTTCTGCTCTGTCCCTGCTGGATAATGTAATCTTGTAAAAATTTGTAATCAAGTTTTAAACAATTTTTATGCAGAATAAAAATCAAACTGTTTGTTCTCAGACAAAATAAGTTATCATCCGCTGCATTCTGCATTTGGCTGTATAATACCTGAATGGTATTTTTGTTTAAATTAAAACTTTCACCGGAGAGTTCACGTTTTATATCATAAAGCTTTAATTTTAGTCCTAAAACCGTTATAACAGTTCTTGCACCGTAAATTTTTTTACTAAAAATAAAATCAAATATTTTATTCAGCATCTGCATTCCTATATTTATTTAATATAACATAAAATATTAAACTTGTGTTATATTTTTTAGTTATCATATTTGCCGCTTACAGTCTGGCATATGTCTGTGCTAATGTTTTAAGCATTTTGTTCGTAATCATAAGGGAGAAGATTAGCCGAAAGCCGCGCCATGCGGGTGGGCGGTTTCATATACATCTCTCATATGTTTCATAGATATGTGGGTGTAAATCTGGGTATTTGAAATTCCGGCATGGCCTAAAAGCTCTTGTACTACTCTTAAGTCGGCTCCGTTTTCAATGAGTTTTGTTGCAAAACTGTGGCGGAATACGTGGGGAGTTACTTTTTTAGGAAGCTCAATTTTTTCCACCGTCTCATTTATAGCTTTTCTTATTGTTTTGTTCTGTAGTCGGAAACCCGTGTTATTTATAAAAAGCGGAGTATTATCATTGATTTCTCCGGTGTCATAATCCGGGGCAATAAGTTTTCGGGCAGATTGAATATATTGGATTAAATAATTTTTTGCCCTGTCAGATACAAGCACTATCCGCTCTTTTGCACCTTTACCGAAAACCCTGATTTCGTTTTCATCAAGGTTTAAGTCTCCGAAATTAAGGCTGCTAAGCTCTGAAACGCGCATGCCGGTTGCCCAGAGAAGTTCCAGAATAACTCTGTTTCTAAATCCTGCCGGAGTTTCAATTTTAACATTATTGAGAATTTTCTCAACTTCATCCGGCGTTAAAAATTTCGGAAGCGACTTAGGACGTTTTGGTGCAGAAAGAGAGAGGGCGGGGTTAGTGTCAATGTATCTTTCTCTGAACAGGAATTTATAAAATGTTCTGATTGAAGCAACTTTTCTTGCTATGGTTGTTTTTTTGTAATCAAATCTCTGGATAAAATGCAGGTACTCCCTTAATTTATTAAAGTCAGCTTTAAGACAATCCGCACCGTCAAGCCAGAGTATAAAGCTTACGATATCTGATGAATAAGCTTTAAGTGTGCATTCGGAAAAATTCTTTTCCACACTCAAATACGTCTTAAATTCTTCTATATATTCTTTATCCAGCTCGTTCATTTTAAGATTTACTTTTCCCCTAATCTATTATACAATATCTATACTAAACTTGGAAGCTGAATTATGAACATATTTAAAACATTTGAAATATTTTTGAAAGAACCCCTTAGCATTTTAAGAGATAATTTTATCCAGATAGTTAGTGTGCAGACTGATAATATTTTCGAAAAAAAGCCCTCTCTTGATGTAAGTTTAATGAAAGACAAGGCACAGCTTACCGTAGTTAATAACGAAAAACTCTATAATCTGTTATCTCTTGTAACATACAGAGCGAAGAAAAAAGAAGAGGAAGCAAAAGAGCATGAAACAGCTTAGCGCTAAATTCTTAATAAGTGCCGAAAAGCTCTCGCAGTGCCCGGAAACGCTGCTTCCGGAGTTTCCGCTTCTGGGACGTTCAAATGTCGGAAAATCTTCTTTTATCAATACGCTCTCTAATAACGCTAAGCTTGCTAAAACCTCAAACACCCCTGGAAAAACACGTTTAATCAACTTTTTTAATTTTTCTGATAAGTTTATGCTCGCTGATTTACCAGGGTATGGCTATGCAAAAATCTCTAAAGAAACACAGGCAAGGTGGCAGAAATATTTAGAAGAATATTTGCTCAACCGCAGGCAGATTAAATCATTAATCCAATTTATCGACGCAAGGCATGATATCCAGAAAAATGACTTTACAATGCGCGAATGGGTCGAAGCGTATGAATTGCCTGTGTTTACTATTGTTACAAAAATTGATTATATACCGAGAAGCAGGCAGAGAGCTGTTCTTGAAAATGTTAAGCGGAATTTTTCCGGTGATGTCCTGCCTTTTAGTGCAAAAGATAAATATTTTTGTGAAGAAACGATTGAATATTTAATAGATTTGTGTCAATAATATAATACTTAAGAATTTAATAGAGAGGATTATTCGTGCTTAAAGTTGAGGACAGAGAAGAGTTAAATCAAATATCATTAACAGGGGTGCGTTCACTTTTGCTTCTCTGGCTTTTAATTGAAAAGCCAAGAACGCTTGATGAGATAAGGGCTGAATTTATTAAATACAATATTATGGAAGAAGCTCACTCAAACGATATTTTGAGAATAGATTTGAATACTCTAAGGGCTATGGGATGTGAAATTACATACGCTACTGCAAAGAATGAGTTTAAATATGTTCTTAAGAAACATCCGTTTTCTCTTAATATAACGCCGGAAGAAGTCGCTTTGCTTAAGAAAGTCTATAAGAATATTAAAGACCGGTTTAATATTACATTGTTAGTCAAATACGATGAACTTTTTAAGAAGCTGGCTGAACATGTTACTGATAGCGAGATAAAAGAACAATTATGCGGAATTTCGGCTTTAAAAAGTTTTGAAATGGATTTATTGAAACAGCTGCAGGAAGATTGTAGTCAAAAAAGAACGCTAAAAATTATTTATTATAACCCGGAAACCAAGAGCGAATCTGAAAAAAATATAGTTGCTCAAAAGGTTGTATTCCAAAACGACAAAGTTTATCTATGGGGTTATGATACGGATAAGAAAGAGAGCGTAACTCTTAATGTAAAGAGAATAAAAACAATTCTTTCACGGCTTAAGGGCTCGGAAAATATTGAATATAACAACACTTGTATAAAATTTTTCTTAAAAAATTCCGGAGCGGATGATATTGATGAAAATGAAACTATAGTCGAAACTTTAAAAGACGGAATTATGGTTGAGGGAAGATATCATAACGAATTTATAGCAATGCAGCGGATGCTGTCATTTGGTGCGGCTTGTATTGTCGAAGAACCGCAAGAATTCAGAGAAAAGATTATTCAAAAACTAAAAGATATGAGGAAGATATATAATGATTAAGGAGTCTTTAAAAAAGAATTTATCTTCAATGCAAGTATTAAAAACGCTGCAGGTATTGTTAGAGGGTAATTTTACCATGCAGGAATTAATAAAAAAGCTTAACCAAAATGAAGAAACTCCGGTCTTTAATAACAGTGTAATAAGTAAGTATATTAATACTTGCCGTTTTTGCGGGGTTGATATTCCTAAAATTCATAACAAATATTTTGTAACCGGTATGCCGTTTGGTTTAGAGCTTACAAATAGTGATGTTATTTTACTGGAAAATTTGCAAAATACTGTCCGTGAAAAAATGACAAGCAAATCGTTAAAAGTATTTGATAAGTTTATCGAGAAATTAAACAGATATTCTAATAAGAAGCTTGCGCGCGTGGAAAAAAGTTCATATAAACTTACTGCAGAACTTTTTGAGGGCGCAGTTGCTGATAAAAGAAAAATCAATTTAATGATGAAAAGTAAACAAATGCTTGAATGTATTCCTTGCCGTATGATAGAGAATAAAGGAAAAACTTATTTTGATGTTTATGTTGACGGTAAAGAGCGTTTAATAGATTCAAACAGGGTTTCCGGAATAGAGGTACTGACTCAGAAACATATTAAGAATTTTAAGGATACATCAGTAATATTTGAACTAAAGGGCGAGCTTGCTTGCAGATATACTCTAAGAGAAAACGAACAAATTCTTGCACAATCGGAATCCGGTACAATGACAATTTCTAACAAGGGAGAAAATAAAGATATTTTACTCTCACGATTGCTCAGATATGACGATAAGTGTGAAATTTTAAATCCAATAGAGTATCGGGAAGAAATGAAACGTATCTTAAGTGATGCACTCGGTAATTATGGAGCAGTTTAATGCTTCTTACGCTTGATATAGGTAATACAAATATTACACTGGGAGTTTTTGAAGAAGAAAGCATACTGGAGACTTTCAGGCTGGCTTCTGACAGGGAGCTCCCGCAGGAAGAGTATGAAATACTTTTGCATTCGCTTTTAAAAAAGTATGATATCAGAGCCTGTATTATAGCTTCTGTTGTGGATGAATTAAGCTCAGTAATAAAACACGCCTGTGATAATGTTTTTCATCTGAATTCAATTCTTTTAACATCAAAATTGAATTTGGGAATAAAAATAGCTCTTAAGAACCCTAAAGAAGCCGGAGCTGATAGGATTGCAAATGCCTGCGGAGCGTATGTATTGTATTCAAAACCGGCAATTATAATCGACTTAGGAACGGCAACAACATTTGATATATTAGATAAATCCGGTAATTTTATAGGCGGTGTGATTATGCCGGGGTTAAATTTGCAATTCAGGGCTCTGAATAAAAGTACGTCAAAATTGCCGAGGATTGAGGCTGATACGGTTGATAACGCTATCGGAAATAATACGGCGGATGCTATTTTATCCGGAGTTATAAGAGGCTCTGCCTGTGCAATAGAGGGTTTAATCGCCCAGTGCGAGAATGAACTCGGAGAAAAAGCTGTTATTATTGCAACCGGCGGATATTCCGGATTAATATCTAAGTATATGAATCGCCGATTTGACTTTGTTAATCCATATTTAACTCTTGAAGGACTGAGATTTTTGTATGAATTAAATAAGTAATAAAAAATTCTTAACTTTGTATAGCTTAATGCGCTTGATATTTTGAATACTCGTAACGGCCTGCTAAACAGCAGGTTTTGTAATATTTTGTTACAAAAAAGCAATTTTGGAAGAATTAGATACTTTATATAATCAGGGAAAAGATTAAGTTAATATAAGGGTATTTAGTTATGGCAGTACCAAGTGCAGTTTCAAATCTGGCGCGTAGCACAAATAAATTATCAACACTTAAGAAAAGTTTGGGATTAGGCGGACTTGTGACTGCCGGTTTTTGCGTATTTGATTTTTTGACCGTTCCGGGGGCTTTTAAGCTTGATTATAATACCGAAGGTGAAAAAGTTGAAGGAGTTAACTGGAAATCGGGCTTTAAAGAACTCGGTAAATCCGCTGTAAAATGCTTAAGCTATCTTGCGATTCCTGCAGCAATTTTAGGTATGGCATCAGGTGCCGGAGTTGTTGTTGCGGCTTTAACCGGAGCTGCGTCTTTTGGTTCGACATTTGCGCTATCTTCTATATTTGAAAAACTACTTCCAGAAGAGCAGAAGCTTGTTGCAGAAGCCTGTAAAGAAAAAGGTATTGATATTAATCAAGGAAAAATGGAAGAATATTTAGCGTAAATTGTTGTCCTTTTTATCTTCTTCAACCCAGACAAGAGTAATAGGCAGCGGTATCGTGCCAAATGGGTTTGATACTGCCTTGTCATACTTATTTATTTTTCTATTCACTAATTTAAAGAAACTTTTTAACTTCATATTTATATGATTGCATTGAACCCCTCTTGATAAATCGCCTTAAAGGGTTATATAAGTTTCTTTATATAAGCCGAAGGTCTTACTACGTATTTAGAACCAGTTGCAAAGATTTTCCCTGCATAAATCGTTTTCCAATTCCTGCAGAATATTTGTTCTTGTCATTTCATAAGTAACAGGTGTTATTGAAATCTTATTGTTTCTTACAGCTGCAATATCAGTCGAAGCATCTTCCGGCTCATTAATTAATTCTCCTGCCATCCAGTAATAAACTTTACCTCTCGGGTCAATCCTTTTTTCGTAAGCATCGGTAAACATTCTGCTTCCAAGCTCTGTCGCTGCAACACCTCCGATATCTTCTTTATCAAGTCCGGGAATATTAATATTTAGTATAGTTTTTGAAGGGAATTTCTTTATATCAACCTTATTTAATAAATCAGCAACAAATTCTGCTGATACTTTAAAAGCTTCATATTCCGTACTCATGCTTGCTAAAGATGTTGCAATACTCGGATATCCCATCATTGCTCCTTCCATTGCACAGCTGACGGTTCCGGAATATAGAATATCCGCACCTAAGTTAGGGCCGTGATTTATGCCTGATATAACTAAATCCGGCAGTTCCTCTTTAGATAAAATTGCATTAATAGCTAGTTTTACACAGTCTCCCGGAGTTCCGGTCGTCATCCAGCAGCGTTTAGCGCCATATTTAGTATCAACTTCCTCAACCCGCAAAGGTGTTTGAAGCGTAAGAGAATGTCCCGCAGCACTTCTTTCCCTGTCAGGTGCTACAACATAAACATCATGTGAAGGCGATAATGCTTCAATTAAAGCTCTTATCCCGTTTGCTAAAATTCCATCGTCATTTGATACCAATATTTTCATAAAACCTCTCTTTTGTAATTAACTAATTAGTAAAAATATTATACCATTTCTGATTAACAAATAGAATAATTTGAATTATTGTTTACATTGAGAAGTGCAGCATTTCCATTAAAATTATTTTGTGGAGTTTACTCCACACGATTCTTTATTTAGTTATCATAAGTGTCTAAACAGAAAGGACATTTCCCACGTCCTGCGGGCATTAGTGTCCAAATAAAAATCAAAGCAAGCAACACTCCTCGCCCTACGGGAGAGGATAGAATTTCAATACGAAACGTAAGTTGAGTATTAGAAATTCTTGGTGAGGGGGCAAGTCGCAGGGGCAAATAAAAAATTATAAAATGAATCTTAAAAGAACAGTTTGTTTAAATAATATAATTATAAGTTATTGTTGGGCAAGAGTTAATGTCAGGCACTGCCTGACCTACAGGCTAGGAGAGGTAAATGTACATTCTGTTTTTATTTGGACACTAATGCTCACAAGGGGCGAGGGTGCCGTCACGCCAGGTGTGGAGTTTACCCGCCCCCTGTGGGAGGGTCGAAATCTTTGATTTCGGGGAGGGGTTTTAACTGATATTTGGTTTTTGGTGGGGCTTCTAAAATTTTTCTTGGGCATTAGTGCCCAGCGGGAGAGGATCTGCTCCACGCTCACAGAGTTTTGCCTTTAAGCCTTAACGGTTTGGCCGGTTCGGTCACTTCTATCGGACTTATAAAAAAAATATAATTTACCCTTTTTATTACTTAGCCCTGCCATTTCTTTGAACTAAGTTTAATCTTGAGCCCTAAAATTCTCAAGATTTTTGTCTTGACTTTACCCTGATACTCATTTTTTATTGAGAAAAGCCGGCGTAAAAAGGGTTCGTGCATCTCTGGCTCCGTCGAGTTATCGTAATCGAGCTTTAGTTCATCATAAATCGCCGTATGCTTAGCATATTCCCACCATTCATCTTTAAATTTATTGCCGCATCCCTTAAACGCGGGTTTAAGACCGGTAAGATGAACTATTACAGGATTTTCGCGAGCTTCAAGGTACTCTTCTTCCTCTTTACCACCGAACTCATAATATCCGCCTCTCCACCAGGTATCCATATAGTTGTATTTAGGATGAAGAACAAGCTTTTTTTCATCTGCAATTTTATTTATAGAATCCTGATCACAAAATTCGATTATTTTTTCATTGTTTTTTGCAAAATCTACTATCTTATCAAAAAACTTTTCTCTTCTGCAGTAATCGCAATTAAACAAGAGCATGCCGGAATTCACGTATACATCACTCTTCATGCCGAGCCGTTTTACGTATTTATTTACCCCCCAGACATCTTTAACCCCCGCAAAAAATTTATCTGATAAATCAAGAGAGAATAATTCATCTAAATTTCCTCTTACTAAAGTATCGCAGTCCAGATACAAAATTTTATCTAAATCCGGACAGGTATCCGGAAGCTTAATCCTAAACCACGCCTGGACTGTTACCCAATGAGAAAGCGTAAGCGAAGAAAAATCTTCTTCATTCATTTCGAGTAATCTTAACTTTCCGCCTGCAGTTTTTAATTTTTCTATATTCTCATCCGTGAGTTTTGAATACATAATAATAAATTCAACATTGCTGTTGTGTTCCAGTGCGCTCTGCATTGAAACAATCGTCTGGTTTACATATTTATCATCGGGCGCATACGCTATATTTATTTTCATCAGCAAAACTCCTTAATAATATATTCGTAAAAAGTTCCCTCTGTTTTAATTTGTCTATCTTTAGTCAAAACTGACTGCTTGTGGGTAAGTTTATGTACTCCGCTTATTTTCTTAATTTCTCTCCATCGCTCTTCAGAAAACGGTTTCAAAAGTTCGCCCTGAAACTGCTGAACCGGAAGAAAGCTAAAAAACGGAACTTTTGAGAAATACTCTTTATTTTTTCGGGTAACCATCGTAAAAGTATGTAAAAATGTAAAATAATTGATTAAAAACCTGTTTTCATTCCAGTAATATTTTAAAGCTTCAAGCGTTTGCTTCAAAATTACATTATCCGGCTTTGCTGCAATAAAATAACTTGCCATATTTAATCCGTCAAGGTCTATTTTTAAATCGTTTTGGAAAACAAATAAATCCGCATCAGTTATATAATCAGGAAGTTCCTCTGTTAACAATACAGTAGCATCAATCCAAATTCCGCCATGGCGGATTAAAAGGCATGTTCTTAAAATGTCTGAGAAAAAGGCTGTTTTAATAATACCTTTTTCTTTTAATTCCAAAAAAATCTCAGGTATTTCAACATACTTCCTCACATTTTCCGGAGTGAGCATAATTCTTTTTCGATTACCTTTAAACTTATCAACGCTGTTTAAACAAGCTTGAACGAGAGGTGGAATAGAACCGTCTTTGCTTTCCCAGTACTGCCAAATTGGGCGCATTCCCTCTTCCGGGAAATCACTTTTCTCCCTCTCCCTATGGGAGAGGGTTGGGGTGAGGAGGCAGTTTTTACATCCCTTATTCACATATTTTCTTAAATAAAACTTTGCCCAATTCCCTTTCAAAATTCTTCGGATTTTTCTGTCTATAACAAAAATTTCCAAAAATATTTTTATAATAGAATTCACTAACTGCCAGAACAAAGATTTTAAAATCATTCATCCTCCAAAATATAAAGTATTTGCGGGTATTGCTTGAGTATTATGTCATAAGCTTCCTCCAGGGATGTCCCGACCCCTTTTTTATTAATCTTGCAAAGCCCGTACTCTTGAGAATTTTCAACATAATCAATTGATTCGGAATACCCCTTAACAAGCCTTGTTTTATATCCGTTCAAAACAGCCATAGCCCATAGCCAGATATCATCATGAGTCGGAAGAAGTTTTTTAATTAAATCCTCATCACAAACATCCTTATAGAAACAATCCGGCGGATAAAGAACTGCGCCATAGCCGGTAAGCCTGTTTTTAAAACTTGCTTTTCCCCTGTTTTTATCCAAATACAATTCTCTGGTTTTTGCCCAGCAAATTCTCTTATTTTCAACTCTCAAAACATCACACCTGTGCGCCTGAATTTCATCTTTATGCTCCAAATACGATTTATAAAGCGTCTCAACTGTATCCGGCGCATAATAAATATCATCATCGACAGTTATAATAACAGCCTTCGGATATTTCTTTAATGCCGGAATAATTTTTTTATAAGAGCGGATATCTCTATACCAGTCTATTGTTAAGCCGAACTTTTGCAAATCCAAAAGCTCCTGCGGCAAGTCGTTTTCCCCATTCGGAAACTGTTCCGGTGCAAGCCAGAGGATTACCATATCCGGTTTCAGAGTCTGTGTTAAAAGAGTTTTTATTGTTTTAACAACAATATTTATTCTTTCAGGAAAACTCGTCAGAGAAACAATAAGGGGTATCTCTCTTTTTTTATCAGTAATTCCGCATTCTTTCAGAGCTATATTTTTCGGTTTACAGTTCTTTTTAATTCTGATTAGTAAACCAAATAAGTTTATTATAATATGACCGTCAAAGTACTGAATAAGTTTCACTCATCAATTCCTTATATGTTTTCATAATATCATTAGGAGTAACATTTTCACCGACAAGAGTTTTTGCCGGATACAGAGTTTCATCCGACGCCCACATCTCATCGCATCCTGCATAAAAAATTCCGACGACCGGTACAGAAAGAGCATTTGCAAAATGTAAAGTTCCGGTATCTACCGTAACACATTTCCCGCAGATTTTCAAAATATTTGCAAGCTCCGGAAACGTTGTACATCCGACTAAATCAACATAATCAAAGCATCCGGCTTTTCGGAGATTATGGCTGAAAGTTTCTGCAACTCTTCCGGCGCCTGTTAAAACAGGAGTTAAACCTTCGCGGTTCATAAGCTCTATAAGCTCTCTGCAATCATTTACCCCCATATCTTTTTTATAAAAATTACTCGTTGTACATAGAACAACGGGATTTTTAAGCCCGCCAACCATATTAATGACAGCAGTATCGGTTTTCGGAGGATAATATTTTATAGGCAGATTTTTATGTTCGCCTGTTAAAGCCTCAATCATTCCGCCCCATTTATCTTTCATATGAATATAATCTTTAAGCTTAAACGGCTCTTTTGTATGCCAGATAAAACTTTTGTTATGCGAGATAATATGTTTTGCTCCGATTAGACGTGATATAAGAAGATTTCTTTCATTAGCATACGTTACAAAAGAAGCGTAAGGCTTTTTGTACGGGAAATTTTTAACAAATTTCAAAATTCCGCCCAAAGTTTTATCCCTATGCTTATCAAAAGCAATAACTTCGTCAACTCCGTCCTGATATTTTGCAACATCAATATAAGGCGTATCACAGACAAAAATAATTTTTGATGACGGATAATACTCTTTTAAATTCCGTACAAGAGTATTCGTAACCAGCATATCCCCGATACAAGCCGTATTAAATATTATAAATAGCTTTTCCATTGAAAATATTTTAACACAAAAAAATCAGATTACATTTAATTAACATTCCGTCACAATTTATTGATATGGAAAAATATTTAAGATATCCTAATTTCAGTGGCAGATTATTTGGGAATTTTAAATGGAAAAAGGTTTTGTAGAGAACGGATTTATAATTGATTTAAGCAACGCAAAAAATACAACCCAGCTTGTATTTGAGCTTAGTTCAATTATGGAGCATCCGGATGTTAAAGGGAAAAAAATTTGTTTAAAGTTAGGTGATTTGGATTTAAAACAATCCCAGCTTTTGAGTATAAAAGCTTTGATTGAGTCAATGGAAGCTTCAATTGCTCTGGTTGACACAAAATCAGAACAGACAGAAGCTTCTGCAGTGAGTCTCGGAATAATAGTTTCGGAAATTTCAAATAATGAAGTTCCTTCTATTGTTGCGACACCTGCGGAAGAAGAAATTCAAGCCGAACCCGTTCTTGTAAAAGAAGAAGGAAAAGTTGTAGAAGTTCAGGCCGACACAGGTGAAAATCTCAATCCAATCGAAACAACCGAAGGTGTGGAAGATACATATGACGAAGAAACAACACAGGAGATTTCAGAAGTAATTCCGGCTGAAAATTTTAATAATGATTTTGAAGCTTTAGCGCTTAATGAAGGTATTCTGAAAACAGAAGAAGCCAGCAAATATATTTTGCTGGATACAGGAGATGTTCTGCCGCAGGGTGTTGAAGAAAATTCGGTTAATACCGAAACGCTTCCGACTTTGTATTTAAATCAGACTTTGCGTTCAGGGCAGACAGTTACTTATGAAGGAAATATTTTGATAATAGGTGATGCACATCCCGGCAGTGAAATTGTCGCAACCGGTGATATTACTGTATGGGGAATTTTAGGCGGAATAGCTCACGCAGGATCTATGGGAAATATTACAGCAAAAGTCAGAGCGCTAAAACTCAACGCAATTCAATTGAGAATTGCCGGTCTGTACGCAAGACGCAATGACACTTTGAACGTTCCTTATGTTCAAAAAACAAATGAGTTTACTCCTGAAGAAGCTCAAATAGAAGATGGTAAAATAGTTATTTATAAAAAGTTAAGGAGAGATTAATGACTGGTCGAGTAATAGTAATCACATCCGGCAAAGGCGGAGTAGGAAAGACAACAACAAGTGCAAATATCGGTACTGCTCTTGCTAAAGACGGATATAAAGTAGTTCTTATTGATACGGATTTAGGGTTAAGAAACTTAGACCTGTTATTGGGTCTTGAAAACAGAATTGTGTATACAATTGTTGATGTTATTGAAGAGCGCTGCAAATTAAAACAGGCTCTTGTTAAAGATAAAAAGAACCCTAATTTATCACTTCTTGCTGCTGCACAGACAAGAGATAAAACAGCGGTTACAGCAGAACAATTAAAAGAAATCTGTGATACATTAAAAGAAGAAAACGATTTCGTACTTGTTGACTGTCCTGCGGGTATTGAGCAGGGCTTCCAGAACGCTGTAGCAGGCGCTAGTGAAGCAATTGTTGTTACAACGCCTGAAATGTCAGCTATACGTGACGCGGATAGAATTATCGGACTTTTAGAAGCAAAGGAAGAAATTACCAGCTACAAACTGCTTCTTAACAGAGTGCGTCCGAGTTTGATTAAATCAAATGAGATGATGAGTGTGGATGATGTTGTGGAAATTCTCTCCTGCCCGCTTATCGGCATAATTCCGGAAGATACGGGAATTATTACTTCAACTAACAAGGGTGAGCCTATCGTTAATGATGAGGACGCACTTGCAGGAAAAGCTTATAGAAATGTTGCGCTTCGTATTTTAGGCGAAGAAGTTCCATTCCTGGATTTAGACGAACCAAAAGGATTTATGGCAAAGATTAAGAATGCATTTTCAAAACTGAAAGCGAAGGTGTAGGATGGGAATTCTTACCGATTTATATAATACAGTTGCTAAATTCTTCCGTCCGCAGGAAGATGCGGATGATGCTTCCAAATCTGTTGCAACAAACAGATTAAAGCTTGTTTTGATGCAGGATAGAACAAATCTTACGCCTAAAATTCTTGAACAGATGAGAGGCGAATTAATTGATTTGCTCTCGCGTTATGTTGAGATGGATAAAGAACTTCTTGAATTAAACTTTGAACAGGAAGGCGATCAGGTTGCTTTAATGCTTTCAATTCCTGTTATCAGAGCTAAAGATGAAGAAGAAATTGAAGCTGCCCTGAACGCGGAAAAAGAAACCGAAGCAACAGAAGAAAATGAAGAAGTTGAAATTATTGAAGAAGAAATTATTGATGGTAATATTCAAACAGTTTCAGCTCCGGAAGAGTTCAAGAATAATGATAACAATGCTGAAATAAATGAAGAACAGCATGCAGAAGCGTAAAAAAATTATTCGGTTTCTTCTTTTAGGTTTTTAAGCAGGAGAATTAAAGGAATAATAACAACACTTGCGATTGCAAAAATTCTGAATGCATCAATAAAAGCAGACAGGTTAGCCTGCTGCATAAGAAGTCTGTAAGCATTGTACTGCCCGAGATAATGCGCTGTATGCGGGTCTACTGTTGAGCTGAACATGCCGGCGTATGTTTGAATTCTCTCTGAATAAGTCTGTACAGTATCTGCAAGATGTTCAATAAGCATAAACTGGTGTTTTTGTGCTCCTCTTGAAAGCAGGGTTGCAACAATAGAAGTTCCAAACGCCCCTCCAATGTTTTTCAAAAGGTTTTGCAGCCCGCTGGCATTTGTCATCTGGTCATTGCTGATTGTAGCCATAGAGAGTGTAATAATAGGTATCATAGCAAGACCTAATCCAATTCCGAACAGAAAATTCGGAAAACCTATGTTCATTGTAGATATTTGCAGATTTAATCCGCCCAGCATCCAGCTTCCGCCTGCGATGCATCCGAGCCCTATCATAACAAGGAGCCTGTTATCAATTTTATTCGACAAAGTTGCACAAAGAAACATTGCCATCAAAGCACCAAGCCCGCGCGGCATCATAGAAAGGCCACTTTTGTAAGCGTCATATCCCATAAGAGATTGTAAAAATTGGGGTAAAATGGCAAGTGAAGCAAGTAAAACAGCCTGCATCACAACCTGAACAAAAGTTCCTATTGTAAAATTCTTATCCTTAAAAACACTTAAATCCACTAAAGATTCTTTATTTTTAATCTGTGAGATTAAAAACGCAATGCCTGCGACGGTTGAAATCCCTGATAACCAGCATATCCATGCTGCATTAAACCAGTCGGCATTATTTCCTTTATCTAATACAATCTGCAGGGTTAAAAGCCAGATTGACAGCAAAAAGAAACCAAGACCATCGGTCTTAACATTTTTTTGCTTTCTTGCATATGGTGGGTCATAAATGAACTCTTTTGCAAGAAAAAGAGCAACAATCCCAATCGGCAGGTTTATAAAATAAATAAACGGCCAAGACCAATTTTCCGTAATCCATCCGCCGAGCACCGGCCCTATAATCGGCGCAATAACAATTACCAGCCCGAAAACAGCCATGGCTTTTCCTCTCTCCTGCGGTTTAAAATTCTCAAGAAGTATTGCCTGTGAGACCGGAAGCAGACCGCCGCCTCCGATACCCTGCAGAATTCTATACAGCACCATTGCTTCAAGACTATCTGCAATACCGCAAAGACCTGACGCGACTGTAAAAATAATTATACTCAACATAAAAAAGTTTTTTCTGCCGAGAACCTTGCTGAACCAGCCGACCATAGGGATTACAATCCCGCTTGCAATCAGGTAGAAGGTTAAAATCCACATAGATTCTTCTCTGCTTACAGAAAAACTCCCTGCCATATGTGGAAGCGCTACGTTTGCAATTGTCTCATCCAATACGAACATGAACGCGGCAACCATTGTAGGCAGACACGCAAGCCAGGGGTTTATGTTATTTTCTTCTTCTATATTATTTGTCATTATCATCCTGCGCTTCTATCTTAAATATAACAGGCCTTAAGCCGTCGTTGCAGGAGCATATTGCAACGCCGGGTTTTCTTATCCAGTCTCCGTAATAAAAAAGCTCGTTTTTACATCCGCCATGTGCAAGAGTAAAAACATACTGATAAATTGCTTTCCACGCTTCATTGCAAAATCCAGCCGGACATTCCCAGTCCGCATAAAATACTTGTCCCTCCTTAAGCATAGGACAGGCTGAAAGCCCTTCTGCTCCGTATTCTTTTGCAAGCTCCTCGTCTAAATTTCGTTTCAATACCGTTATCTTACATTTCTTCATAAAAATCTGTTATGCTCCTTTTCCCATTCAACAGAGGTCATTCTCCCGTGTCCGGGGTAAATAAGCGTCTCCGGCGGGAGTGTGAATATTTTAGTTTCAATACTTTCTACTATCTGGTCAAAATCTCCGCCTTCTAAATCACATCGTCCGACAGCTTCTCTAAAAATAGTATCACCGGAAAATAGTTTGCCATCAACAAGATAGCAGACACCGCCCTGCGTATGTCCCGGAGTATGAATTACTTTTATTTCTAAATCTCCAAGCTTTAAAATATCACCATCTTGAACATAAATATCTATTTTCGGGATTGTCATTTGAGGCATACCAAACATAGGAAGATACTGGTTAGTTTTCTCAAGCCATCCTAAATCAGCTTTATGCATTACAATCTTAACTTCAGGATTAGGTCTAATTCCGGCAATATGGTCAAAGTGTCCGTGGGTTAGCAGAATATACTTAAGCTTAGCGCCCGCCCTCTCAAGTTCTTCAATAATATCACCATCAACAGCAGAACAATCAACAAGAGCAGCTTCTTTAGACCTCTCATCAATTATTAAATAATTATTATTATCAATAGGCGGTTCTATAAAAGTTTTCAAAATCATTATCAATCCCCTGTTACTTTCCAAACACCGGCGGCGGCTGTATATATAAAGGTTTCAGCTTCCTCCAGTCAGTCTCTGTTTTATTAAGTGCAATTTTTACAAGAATTTCTCCCAGCGGATAATTCCCCTGCTGGTAAGATACAGCCTTGTCTGTAAACTGTTTAAACCTCTCTAAAAGGCTGTTATCCGTAATCAAAACTCTATCTTTGACCATTTCATCCACTTTTTCAAGCTCAACAGCTCCAAGAATTTTACCATCATATACGTAAGCTTTATTTTTTCTTGCATCCAGCGCAACAAGGTCATCTCCGCCCAAAATCTTTGAAAGTATTTCAAGCGAAGAAACTCCGGCCGCTTTAATATCAAGCTGCTGTGCTAAAACCCTTGCAACAGTAACACAGGCTCTAATCCCTGTAAAACTTCCGGGGCCTATGTCAGTTGCTATCATATCAATATCTTTAGGAGTTAATCCCGCTTCTTTTAAGATTTTTACAATGGTTGAAATCAGATAAGCCGAGTGATAATTCTCTCCGTCAGATAAAATTACCTCGCTTTTTATAATATCTTTATCTCTGCCCAGTGTAACATAAGTTTTATCAAGGCAGGTGTCAAACGCTAATATATTCAATTCTTTAACCCTTCTATTATTTTTTTATTCTTTTCTCCGACAGATTTAAACTCGTAAATTCTGCTGTCATCATCCGCGTAAGTTACATTTATTTCAATTCTCTCAAACGGCAGTTCGCCCTGTGAGAATTCTGCCCATTCGACAAAAGTTAATTTCCGGCCTTCCGAGTATTCTCTAAGCTCATCTGTTATGGTTTTAATTCCGGCATGTTCAAGTCTGTATAAATCAAAATGGTAAACCGGAATTGAAGCGCTGTGGTACTCGTTTAGAATAACAAAGCTGGGGCTTGTGACTTTTTCTTTTATTCCTAGAGCTTCTGCAGCCAGTTTTACGAACGCGGTTTTTCCGGCTCCGATTTCCCCGAACAGATTAACAAAACAGCCTTCTTCTTTTACAAGGTTTGCAAATTTATACGCAAGCTTTTTTGTATCATCTAAAGTTATACACTTTTGTTTATACATACCCTGTTCCTTCCGCTTTCTTTTGCTTCATATAGAGCTTTATCCGCCCTTTTAAATAATTCTTCACCACTCTCATTAGAGTCTAATTCGGCAAGTCCCATACTAATTGT
>CALVEE010000074.1 GCA_944326495.1 Candidatus Gastranaerophilales bacterium
ATTACTTAGAGAGCCGGTATTTAAAATTTTTGAACTGTTTGAAAAATATTAAGGAAAAATAATGGAAGATATAAAAAAGATTGTAGAAGATTGTACCCTGAAACACGTTGCAATAATTATGGACGGAAACAGACGCTGGGCAAAAGAGCGCGGACTGCCTTCTGCTGTCGGACATAAAAAAGGGGTTGATGCTCTAAAAGCAGCAATGTGGGCTTGTGATGATTTCGGGATTAAATACCTTACGGTTTATGCGTTTTCTACGGAGAATTGGAACAGAAAGCCCGAAGAAGTAAGTTTTTTAATGGATTTACTGGCGCAGACACTTAAAAATGAATTAAAAGAAATGCATGAGAATAATGTTGTAATCTCTTTTATTGGTGATACTACAAAATTAAGCCCGAAACTGCAGGAAATCTTAAATAATTCGGTTGAGACAACAAAAAACAATACGGGAGTTAATCTTCAAATAGCATTTAATTACGGAGCAAGAGATGAAATAGTCCATGCAGTAAGAGAGATTATAAAATCCGGCGAAACGGAAATAACAGAAGAAACAATTTCAAAACATTTGTATACAAGAAATATTCCGGATCCTGATTTATTAATAAGAACTGGCGGCGAGATGAGAGTTTCTAATTATCTACTTTGGCAGATTGCGTATTCCGAATTTATTGTGCTCAAAAATTTCTGGCCGGAGTTTGATAAGCAGACTCTTGCAGAATGCGTAACAGAATACGCAAGAAGAAACCGTAGATTTGGCGCATAACATTATTACCAGATACCATCAAATATATCTGATATAAAATCTATTGCATCATCTGAATATTCTTTTAGTTTCATTTTTAAAGGATTTTTATCTTTAGCGGCCAAATAATCTAAAGCAATAGCAGATGTTATTAATGCTGCTCCAATGGCAATATAGCTTTTTAAATTTGTGTTCTCGTCTTCCTTATAGTTAAATTTATCAGTGAGATATGAAATTCCAACTCCCATTGCGGCTGTAAGTCCAATTCCGGCTGCCATTTTTACAGGATTTCTGTTTTTATATTCTTTAAACCCGTTTTTGTATATAAGCGGGGTAAATCCTGTTGCCACAGCCCCTAATGATGCTGACATGAAAGCATTTCTTTTGTTAAATTTTTGCTTAGATTTATCGGGCTGATTTTGTGCACGAAAAGAGTACTTATAATTATCAAAACTGTATGCTTTTATATTTCGGGTTTGAAAAATCTTCATTACACACCATAAGATTAACAACATTTATTATAGCATATAAAAGCAGAGATATTAGTATTTTTTACCCCTAAGCGCATTGTGTGCTAAATTTTCTATTTTATCATCCAGTGGTTCAGGTTTGAAGCCGAGTGCAAGTTCAAGCAGGTAGTCTGCAAACTGCGGATTTTTAGGTAAAAATGAACCGTGGAGGTATGTGCCAAATACATTTTTAAATCTTGCTCCTTCTAGCTTATCTCCGCCATTATTGCCGTTCCCAATAAGAACTGTCCCGATAGGTTCCGTTTCTCCCTCAAGATAAGTTAGTCCGCTGTGGTTTTCAAAACCTACAAGGGTGCCGTTTTCTATTAAATCTGTTTTAATAGTAACATTTCCGATGAATCTATTGTCTCCGGCAACGGTATAAGCATCAAGCAGGCTTATTCCTAAAAGTTTTTCACCGTTATGAGGCTGATAATAATGCCCCATAAGCTGATAGCCGCCGCAAATTCCTAAAAATACCGCCATTCTGTCGCGTTCTTGCGTCAAAAAATCTTTATGTTTTTGAAGCTCTTTAGAAACCTCTATTTGCTGTAAATCCTGCCCGCCTCCGATAAAATAAATATCATGTTCTTTGATTTTATCTCCGATATTTATCTCATCAAGTTCAACCTCAATTCCTCTCCACTCGCAACGTTTCTTCAAGGCTAAAATGTTTCCGCCGTCGCCGTAAATATTAAGGAGCTTCGGATATAGATGAGCTATTTTAATTCTTGTCATACAGCCATTTCCTTAATAAGTTTTACTGATTTTTGGCGTTTATTGGTATGAGTTTTTATGTATTCATCCAGCAAATCAAAACAAACCTGACAGACTTTTTCGGTTGCTTTTTTATCGTAATCGCTCTCATAGTCGAAATCAAACTGGAGCATAGCTTGCAGAAAATCTCTTATTTTATGGTGCATTTTAAGTTTCACGCCCAAATGTTCATTGCATTCCCTGCATATAATTCCGCCCATAGAAGATGAAAAATACATATCTTCATCGAGAACCTGCTCCCTGCAGCATAGGCAGGTATCTAATTCTACACAAAAGCCCATAATTAAAAGTATTTTTAACTGAAATTTTATAGCAGCAATAAGCATATCCTTTTTTTCTTTGGCGTCAGAAATGCGGTTAAGAGCTTTGTATAAAAGGTCATAAATCTCTTTTGAGGCAGCTTCCGAGCCTTCACCGAAATTCATTACAACTTCCGAAATATAAGAAGACAACATCAATTTATCCATATCTTCTCTTGTTTTGCGAAAATGATTAACTGTTTGCGCCTGCACGATTGTATCCATCGAACGGCCTTTAAGAAGCTGCAGAGAGTTTGCAACAAGTAAATCCATTCTTGCACCGAGCTTGCTCTTAGGCTTTTTTATCCCTTTTGCCACTCCTTTAATAAGCCCGTTTTCCTTGGAGTACATAACTATTATTTTGTCCGCATCATTCAGATTATAAGATTTTAGGTTAATCGCTTCCGTAACATAATTATTCATAATAAGCCTTCGTTCCCTGATATACGCCTCTGAATATTTTTTCCAATTCCGGCTCATCGTTTGAATTCTCAAGCGCTTCTTCCTGTGAAATAAAGCCTTTGTCAGTAAGTATCGCAAGCGATGTGTTCATGGAAATCATGTTATCAATAGTGTTGTCTCTCAATAGTTCATAGATTTCGTCCGTATTATCTTTATTGATGTAATCCTTAATAGTAGAAGTTACAACCATAATTTCGCATGCCGGATATCTTTTTTGTTCTTTTTCGGAGTAGATAAGCTTTTGCGCAATCGTAGCCCGAAGCGTTTCCGATAACTGTTTTCTTATTAAGTATCTGTTAGATTCTTCAAACATGTTTACAATTCTGTTAATCGTCTGCACTGCATCATTTGTATGCAAGGTTGATAAAACCAGATGCCCTGTCTCGGAAGCCTTAAGAGCAGCTTCCATTGTTTCTTTGTCGCGGATTTCGCCTATAAATATAACATCAGGGTCTTGACGAAGTGCATATTTTATACCATCAGAAAATGTTCTTGTATCAACTCCGACCTGTCTTTGAGAAACTATACTCTTTTTACACCCAAATACATACTCAATCGGATCTTCAATTGTAACAATATGTTTTGAGGCTGTTAAATTTATTTGATTAATCAAAGAAGCAATAGTTGTAGATTTTCCGCTTCCGGTCGGGCCTGTTACAAGAATAATCCCGTTCTGGTATTCCACAAAAGAATGCAGAATATCCGGCAGCTCTAAATCTTTAAGCTGCGGAATATTATAAGAAATATTTCTTATAACAAGTCCCGGCTGGCCAAGCTGGCGGTTATAATTAACCCTGAATCTTGAGCAGCCTTTTATTTCGTACATAAAATCCACATCGCAAAGAGTAAGAATTTCATCTCTTATAGCAGTGGGAGCAATTTCTAAAATAGCACTGTCAAGCTCTTCTTTTGTAAGAGGAGGCATGTTTGTTTTCTTAATAAATCCGTTCTTTCTGATATATGGAGGATGTCCGACTTTCAAATGTTCATCTGAAGCGCCAGTTGCGACAGCACTTTTTAAAAAGTGTATTATATTAAAATTCTCTCCCATACCAATCTCCTCTTAACTTTATCCTATCATTATTAAAAACTTTTGACAATAAGGCAAAAAAAAATCCGGTTTTATACCCGGAAAGATTTATATAATAAATTAAGTTGATTAGCAAGAATAGCTGCATCCACCGCCGGAGAAGCTTGAGCTTCCTGATGAGAATGATACGGAAGATGATGCGATAGATCCACAAGACTCACCACCGCCTGCGTATGCGATAGAACCGCAGGATTCAGCTCCTGAATAAGCGATAGAACCGCTTGTTTCGCAAGCTTCGCCAAATGCTACAATAGCTGCATCGCTCGGACCTGAATAAAAACTGCAGGTATCAACACCGCCGTCTGCAGGAGTTGTAGAAATAAGGGATGTATTATTTGAAATCAGATGTGTTGCTTTAGGAGCTGCATCTGAACCTATAAACATAAAGCATGTATTTTGTTTATCGTCTGTTGATAATGTGAGCATAACCTTAATCCTTACTATTATGAAGTGTTTACATATATATAAAGTAAAAAAGATAAGTCTGATTTCACGACTTATCTTTTTCTTTACAAAAGTTTACATAAAGGTTTGTATATATTTTACAACTGTACAAAATAATCTTATAGGTTTTGCCTTAGCTCAACTTGAAATTCTTCCCTCTCCTTACAGGAGAGGAGCAGCCGTGTTTGAGGCTGTGCCGAAAACTACGGATGCGGTGAGGGGGCAGTCTGTAAGAACAAATAAAAGAATAAAGTAAATTTTAAAAAAGCTGTTCGTTTAAATAATATAGTTATAAGTTAACGTTGGTCAAGTATAACCAACCGACTGCTCAATTTTTGTGAAGTAAATTTTATATCATTAATTTCTCCCTTACGGGCTGGCACCCATCCTAACCTTCCCTCAAGGGAAGGAATGCTGTATGCTTGGCGCCAGCTCCCTCCCTTTTGAGGGAGGGCAGGGGTGGGTGCTGATTAAAGTTATTGTAGAGAAGGTATGTCCAGCTGACAAATCCCCTTACTGGTTTGCCCCCTCACCAAGAATTTCTAATACTCAACTTATATTTTGTATTGAAATTCTATCCTCGCCCGCAGGGCGAGGAGTGTTGCAAGCTTTGATTTTTATTTGGACATTTGTACCCATATGGAAGTCAATCCGACGGGGCAGGGGTTCTAACTGATATTTGGTTGATATTTTTAACTCCCAATATTATCATAGACAGTAGCGGATTTACCCTCCACTGTTGTCCATAATAAATTTATATAAAAAGGTAGAAAACAAATAAATATAAATATTAAAAGTGTAAAAGCATATTTTCAATAAGCAAACTTTTACCGGACAGCAGTGCAATCTATTGAAGAATCAATATTTTTCTTCTTATTCTATTTTTGTGTTTTTTCGAATTCATATACTCCAGGGAAAGCATCTACTCCTGTGGTTTTCTTTGTAAACCAGTACTGGAATTTCGGGATTAATGTCGATAAAAATGCGGCAGCAACCACAAAACCTGCTGCAAAATTAATTCCGCTTATAATCAGGTTTTTACGCTCAAATTTTTCAAGAGCTGATTTATTTATCTTCCCATCTTTTACGGATTTACAGAAACGCTCTACATAATGCTCCATCTCGGCTTTTAGATTATAGAGTTTTTTGTTTGATATGTATTTGTATTCATTTATATAGTCACCGTCTGTAAAATCTTTAAATACTTCATTCAACAACTTTGGATTATTTATTTCAGCCTTATTAAAAGCATCTTTAAGCTGCTGTTTCGTAAGAACAAGCTCGCCGACTCTTTCGGGCTGGAGCTTAGACATTTCCTTTACTCTTTCAAGGATTTCTTTATTCTGAATTAAATTTTCTATGGATTTGAGTTTAATAACTTCCAGCGGATTTTTCCCTGTACCTTTTTCCCAGTCTTTATGGTTTAAAATCTTTTCAGGAATCACGGCCTCTTTTCCTAAAACCGCTTCCTTAAATTCATTTACCCCCATTTCTTTATTACCTATAAAGTCGATTAAATGCTTGCTGAATATTTCAGCAGTTCCTGGGTTAAGTCTGGAAGCTTTACCGGTTTCTGCAAGGTTAAGAAGGCTTCTGACATGACCTTGAGCCCACATATAAAAATAGATTGAGCCGATATCGCGGATAGCGATTTCCCGTCTTTCTTCTTTTCTTCTGGCATTATACATACGGCCGCCTGCAATTCCGGCGTCGCTCGATAATAACTGACCTGTATTAGTGTTTTCTATCCAATTTGTGAATTTATTTATAGAACCGATTGCCGCACCGCCTTTGAATGCTACATTATTATTCTTTTCGGCTTCAGCCTTTCTCTTTCCTCGGACTTTTCTGGTAAGTGCCTGATTCAGAGGAGGTACAATAAAACCTATAAACAGGTTTGCAAGTACAATACTTGTCATAACCTTTGCACCTTTAATTAATGCAACCTGATTAGGCTTAAAGTTTCTGGGTGCTTTATTCTTCATAAAATTATCAAAAGGAGTTCTTAAGATTTTATCAGTTCCTACATCAAAATTTGTGCCGTTTGATTTAAGAATTTTTCCAACAATCTTATCTCCGAGCTTGTTTAGGTATTTAACTCCGCAAAGCCAGACAATCGAGCCCATTGATTCTTCAATAAAACGTTCTCTGGCTTCATCCCCCTTGCCCCTTTTGTAAGCCTGATATGTACGTCCTGCAACAACAGTAGCTTCTAATGCAGCTATCGGAGCCAGAGCATCGGCCTTTGTCATCCCTGTTATTACTTTTGATAATGTTATTCTATTTCTTACCGGATTAACCATAAAAATCTTTCTACTAAATCGGCTATTATTGTAAAAATCCCTAAAAATATTTTTTGTTATTCTAATTAAAAATGTTACAAAAGTAAATATTTTGTTTACAAAAGTTAAGCACTACTTGTATTTAGATTTTGTTTTATTTATGATTAAGTTAAAATGTACAGTTAGTCAAAATATAAGGAATAGCAAAAATGAATCCTATTATTAAGAATTTAGAA
>CALVEE010000075.1 GCA_944326495.1 Candidatus Gastranaerophilales bacterium
ATTTGATAGACTTTACCTATACTACATAAATTTGTTATAATTGTGTAACGGCATTTAGTCCTTCTTTAATTGTCAGAACTAATAAATTGAGAAGTAATATCTTGCCCATTTTCATTAGTAATCTTGACAATCTTATCACCATCAAATTGTACGGCGTTTTTAATATTTTTGTCTGTAATATTAAATGTACCTGAAGATATTGTAGTTTCGCCAGACTTAAATCTTAATCCGGTTAACATTCTCATTTCTTTATTATTCATCAAACCGTTGATTTGATTTATATCAGTTATTGTTTCAGTTTTTCCCGGTATATAGTATACAGGTTTTCCATTTTTCATAGCGACTTTTATTTCCGTTAAAGCCGGTGTTTTCTTAGAGACAGTCTCTGCTGCTTGAGTGGCTACTGTATTAACCTCCATTCCAAACATTTTCTTAAACCCATTTTTAAGACGAGTTAAGCCTTCGCCGGTTCCTTTGCCTTTTCTGTAAGCATAGATTAAAGCGCCAGCAGTTAATGCGGTTCCGATTACACCGGCTACCGTACCGGCATTAGAATCCTTTTCAGAATAATCTGCTTTTGGAAGATTAGCTGTTGAAGTGCTTGTTTTCGCAGACGAATTTGTCACTTGAGGCTGTTGTACAGTCTGCTGTACTCCCCTAAAATTAGGATTGTATGAACTTAGAGCATACATAAAATACGGATCGCTTCCGTATGAGCTGATACCATTAATTCCTAAACCTGGTGACATAAATAACCGCCTTTCTTACAAGATAATCATAGATACAATAACCTTAATTATCTTACTTTTTGTATACCTTACAATTTTTAATTTTCCCTTATATACATAAAGTTTTTTTATCTATAAAAATTGCCTGATTTTTAAGCGGTAGTTTACAAAAGTTTACATTTTATCTGCATCCGTCATCAGCTAAATCTACAAGCCCGTCATAATCATTATCCAGACCGTCAGAACAGGAGCCGGTTGAATCGGAGCTTTCTGCACGCGCATTATATTTCAGCCATTTATCAGAAATTTTATTCCATTCATATAGAAAAAATTTCTTAAAGAAAATTGAAGCATCTCTGTTTTTTAAAACAATAAGATTTTCATCATTTTTACTATTACCGCTGGCTGAAAAGTTCATTGAACCTAATATTAAATACTCATCATCAATAACAATGGTCTTTGTATGCATTTTGCCGGCAAAATTCTCTGTCTTAACAGGAATTCCGGCCTGCCTTAGATTTTCGTGACGCGAATATTTGCTGGAAGCGCTAAGCGCATCTAAGATAACTTTCACATCAACGCCGCGTTTCTTAGCGTTTATTAATTCTTCTATGAATTGCTTATCAGTTACAAAAAAGGCTGGAATATAAATATATTTCTTTGCATTCCGAATTCTTGGGATAACTGCGTTTGTAAGCGGTCTATCCTGCGGGGAGAAATAAATCTCAAGATTGTCATAAATTCTATCACCATACGATATTTTATCCTGATGGAATTTTCCGCTATACATTTGCTCAAATTCTCTTTTGTAAATTTTAGCAGCCTTAGAGGAATTAATTACTATAATATTATTAGCATTAAATCCGGACATATCTGTATGGGATAGGTTTGCAGAGCCGGTAATCACTATTTTATTATCAAATATGTAAAACTTATTGTGCATTATATTATTAACCATGCCGGAATTTTTATCAGAAATATTATCAGGAATAAGATTTACAAACTTAAAAGTATCGGGGTAAATATTTTGTTTTTTAGAATCAATATCATACACAACCCTTATCTTAACTCCCCGCTTAATAGCATCCCTTATCGCAGCTTCAATTGCCGGAGTCGAAGAATAACCGTAAATTGCAATATCAATTGTCTCTTCCGCTTTATTTATATGGTCAAGGATTTCTCTGCAAATCTCTTCCCTGCAATTTCTGTCAGGCTTTAATTTATTCGTCATATCAGAAACAATGAGTTTAATATTATCTGCATATAAATGTAAAGGCTGTTTGGGAAAAGACCGCTTTGGAGGCGGAAATATTTTGTTATAATGAGTTTTGCGCATAAGAATAAAATCCCCGTTATCAAATTCTCTTGATACGGGATAATAAATATCATCCTTTACAATACCGTAGTTTGCTCTGCGTATTGATTTTAATAATTTATCAAACGCATATTTATTCGTTAATTTGCCGTCTTTAATTGAATATGGTGAATTCAGAAATCTTGAATTATAGCTAAACTTATAATAAATCAAGTTTTCATCAACAATTCTTACCCTGCGCCCTTTCAGCAGATTTTCTGCCCAGTACCTGCCGAGATTGCCGAGAATAAAAGCCTCTGTTTCATCTAATCCAAGACTTTTGGCTAAAATCTTATTTTTCTCTGTAAAGTGGGCATCAAAAGTTTCCGCCCCGGTAATTTTGTAGATATCACCATTATCAAGAACAAGCTCAACCGGAGATATAACTCTATCGACAGAATATTCTTTGTTATCAAAAGCGAAAAACAAAACATAGATTATAAACAAAACAATTAAAATAATAATACTAATCTTTTTGAGCATAATTAGTAATTTCAAAACCTATTTTTTCGATTTTTTCCTTGAGTTTCATATTTTTAGTAATCTGAAACTCTGTAAAATGATTATCAATAGTACCATCCTCATACCTGCAGGGATGAATCAGCGCCTCAACGATAGCATTCTCCTGTTTTATTGCCATTAACCCGTAAGATATTGCGAGACTGTTCATCATAGAAGTATACGCAACTCCTATCAAATACTCGTTTGTAGAAAGTTCATATTTCTGCACCGTATGTTCATTAATCAGTGTGAAAAAATTCAGCAAAGCAACTTTTATAAGATTAACCGGATATTTTAAATTCAAATGTCTATGTACATCAGGGATTATATAAGGCTTTTCAAACTGAGTTCTAACCTGTTTTATACCATACTCTTTAGCGAGTCTGCATACTAAATCAAAAATTCTCGGAATTGAATGAACATGGACATGAGAATCTATATGGTCAGCTTTTGTATATTTTAAAACTTCTTCAATCTGCGCTCTGAATTCTTTTTCCACCTGTTCCAGAAAAGTTGTATCTTTTGTATCAATAGATTTCAAAAGCAGGGCTCCAAACGAGTTATTAAAATTCCCGTTACAGTCAGTAAGCTTATCAAGATTAAGACAAAGAGATTTTCCCTCAATAATATTAAGGTGAATTCCGATACCTAAATCCGGACAGGCAGGAATAATCTTCTTGCAAGCTTCCTCAAAAGCTTCGCCGTTTGCAGTCAGACTTGCGCTTTTAAGAATACCTGATGAATACCCTTCAAGCACAGCTCTGTTAAAAGCCTCGCTCATCCCGAAATCATCTGCATTTAGTATAAATTTCTTCCCTGTCAAAAATTGCTCCTTTATTTTCCTCTAATTTATTGTATTATAATATAGAGAGGATTACAATGAGAAGCAGCAAAACAAAACTTGCAATTATCATCCCCTGTTATAATGAAGAGCTGGTTGTTAAATCAACAGTAGAAACTCTTTTGAATGTTTTAGACGGGATTATAAAAAAAGATAAGATTTCAAAAGAGAGCTATATCTATCTTATAGACGACGGGTCTAAGGATAACACCTGGAATATTATTGAAGAATTGCATAAAAAATACGGTTCAAAAGTAAAGGGGACAAAGTTTATCCGTAATTACGGAAACCAAAAGGCGCTTATTGCCGGACTTCTCGGAGTAAAAGAAATCGGATGCGACTGTGTTATATCAATTGATGCAGACTTGCAGCAGGATGAAAATGCTATAGAGAAATTTATAGACGAATTCCATAACGGAGCTGATATTGTATCCGGTATAAGAAATGACAGAAAAACAGATACGTTTTTCAAAAAATACACAGCTCTGTGTTTCTACAAACTAATGAACCTTCTGGGAGTAAAAATTCCGCCTAACCATTCTGATTTCAGACTTGTCAGCTATAAAGGACTTGAGATTTTAGAAAAATATTCCGAAGCCGGCTTATTCTTAAGAGGTTTCTTTCATGAAATCGGACTCAAAACAGCTTATGTACATTTTGATGTAAAACCCAGAGCTTTAGGCTCTTCAAAATTTAATTTCTTTTCCTTGACAAGCCTTGCTCTTAATGGAATAACAGCTTTCAGTATAGTACCCCTTAGAATTATTGCAGTAATCGGGGTTTTAACTGTATTGGGAAGCGGTCTGCTCGCTATAGACGTTTTGATTGAAAAATATTTACTCCATAATACGCCGAGCGGCTGGGCTACTCTTGTATTCTTACTAGCATTCTTTGGCGGCCTGCAGTTATTCTGCCTCGGGATTATAGGCGAATATTTAGGACAGATTTTTAACGAAGTAAAAGCACGTCCGAGGTATATTAAAGAACAAGAATTAATATAATCTTCGGTCTCCTGTTTCCGCTAAATTTTCCCCAACTGGCCGGGGTTTAAACTAACCTTGTCTTGGATTTCCTCCCTTTAATTAATTATTTTCTAGGAAAGAAAAATCATCCCCTAACTCTTCTTCTATCATTTTGACAAGAATATGTGGTTTTATCCCCAAACCTTCTGCTATTCTCCATAATGTTGAAAATTGAGGATCTTTAATACCGTTTTCCAAATCAGCCCACATAGATTTACCCATGCCGATTTCATCAGCACTTTTAGTAATAGATTTTGTTCTATTTTCCTTGACTACTTTCGCTATAGCTTTTTGAAATTCTTGCTTTAGAACTTGCATATTTTTCATTATTGTTCTAATATGATTACAAGTTGTCATAATATTATGACAACTTCTGCAAATAGTGAGTCTCTAATTTTGAATACAATACTAAAATAAATAATTCAAGATATTTATTTTTACACATTCCGATAAATTTTATTTATAAAAATATTAATTGAAATCCTGATAAATTTAAACTAAAATATATGTATGAAAAGAATAGCTGTAGTATTTATTTTATCGGTTTTATTAGGTTTGCCTGCACTATCGGAGGAATTTGATATCAAAGATGTTAAAGGCCTTAAAAAAGTAAATAGTGAGATTACCCAAACAGGAGATGTCAAAGAAACTTATAAGCTGCAAGGACAGATCGAATATGACGATAATCCTGTTGAGACAATTTATCTTGATGATGATATTGATAAACCACAGATTAATATTCCAAAGCGCACGCTCGCTTTGCCGGTAAGCTTTTTGGATATAAAAACAAACACAGACAGCCCGAGGAGCGCTCTTGCAAGAGCTTCTGTAAGCAGAAACAATCTAAAAGACATACTTCCACTAAGCGGTAACCTTTCAGAACAATTCCGCGGGATAACATATGGAACACTCTGGGGTGAAGAGCTCTCTCTTTCTCAGATGGAATCTTCAACAGGAGTTTTTTTGAGGTATGATGCCCCAAAATTTTTTTCTCTTGACACAACATTCAAACAATCAGCTTCACAGGATATTGGAACCAATTACGGAACTGTCAGGGTTACTCCGGAATGGCATATTACTGATAAGTTAACCCTGAAAGACTCTTTTACAAATTATGTTGCTGCGCCTAAAAATAAGAATGAAATAACTATTGTGTACACTCCTGCATTAAAAAAATATGCAGAATCTTTAAAATTTGAACTTGGTGTCGCTCAATCATATTATCAGAACGGCAGACAAAGTTCCGCAGTAAGCTTCTCTACCGGTTTTAAGTTGTAATTAATAAAAAATTTTTATATAATCAATTATATGGTACAGTACAAACGCAAAGAAAAAAGACCTAAAAAAGTTGTAAATAAAACCCAAAACAGCGGGGAGAGAAATTCTGGCGAGAAAAAAACTAAGCAAACATCTTCCTCAAACGGGTTTTATTACTCGTTTCTTACGGTAATACTGCTTTTATGCTTAATTCAAATAACTATCAGCGCTGTTTTAAATATCTCAAAAATAATTTCTTACAAAGCCAAAATTATTCAAATAACTAAAACAAGAGATGCAGCAATGGCATTGAATGAACAATTGCAGGATAATATCAAAAACTTTTCAAACATTACCGGGCTTGAAGCAATTGCCAGAAATAATCTTAAAATGTCCGGAGAAGATGAAGTTCTGGTAATTATTAACACCCCGAAAGAAGAACACAAAGAAGAGAAATCTAAATTTATCGGATTAAGAAAACATGATTAAGAATTTATTACAAGAAGGCTTTATTCTAAAAAATAAAGGGCATTATAAACACGCAATAGAAGTTTTTTATAAGGCATTAGAAGAAGATAATACCAGTACGGAACTATTGTTAGAAATTGCTGATTTGTATTACCTTATGGGAAATGAAGAACGCTCTTTGAATTATATAGAACAGATTTTATCGCAAAATCCTGCGCATGTAGAGGCGTTAAAACTCTTAAAACAGATTTTTGTTAACAAAAACGCGCTTCAAGAAGCGGAACAAGCGGCAAAAAATATTTACTGCATAACACACAGCCCTAAAGATGCTGTAGAAATATTTAAGCTCCTAAATCTCCAGCAAAAATACGATGAAATTTTTGAGTACAAAATAGATGCGGACAGTCTTATACTTATAGAGCAGGCAAGAGCTTTATATTATAAACAAGATTATGAGCAGGCTGAAGCTCTTCTGAAACAAGCTTTAAAGGAACAGCCCCTAAATCAGAACGGGCTCTTGCTCCTAGGTGAAGTTTATTATGCTCAAAATAAAAAGGATGATTGTACCGAGCTTTTAGATAAATATGATTATAACAGCAGCAATCCTGAATTATTTAATTTTACAGGCCTGGTTAAATCATATCAGGGCGAATACAAGAATGCAGTAAAAGATTTTAAAGACGCAATCCGTCTAAACCCGTCAGAAGCCGTATATTATTTTAATCTGGCAAATGTGTATTTTAGACAGGGTGATATAAAAAGTGCCAAAAAGTATTATAATATAGCAATCAACTTATCACCTGAAAACTCTAATTACCATTTTGCACTTGCGAATTTATATTATTCAGGCAAACACTATAAACGGGCTCTAGAAGAATTAACCGGCGATATGTTTGAAGCCCGCCTGCTTCGCGCCATAATACTATATGAAACCGGCTATCTGGCACTTGCTGCAAAAGAATTGAGTATTCTTTACAAAGAACAGCCGCAAAACAATATAGTTACAGAATATAAAGCAAAAATCGAAAATGAACTGGGATTAGCTAAAAATTTCTAAACTTTTAAAAAAGTTAAAAAAGTAATTTAACCTTTCTTTATCATGCATAAACCAGTAGCCGATAAGAGCCTCAAAGGCCGTTGCCTGCCTGTATATAGTCTGAATATTTTTCCTTCCTGCAGGAATAGGCAGATTTCTGGCACGCCTTGCAATATCAGCTTCTTTTTCTGAGAGATATTCAGAAATCATTACGAGCATGTCACGCTGAAAAGCTGCATTTACTCTATCAGTGGTAATTTTATGCAGATTTTTAGCATTATTAGTTTTAAATACAGTATATTCCCTAACAAATAATTCCCATACAGCATCGCCAAGATGAGCGTAATTCCTAAGATTTATCGGTTCATTGGTCATATCCTGATTTTAGCACAAAAACCCCTTTACAAAAAAAATTTATTTGGTAGTATAGAGAATGTGAATTGAATAATACTGAAATAATCCTCAGTAGCTCAATGGCGGAGCAACCGGCTGTTAACCGGTAGGTTGTTGGTTCGAGTCCAACCTGGGGAGTTTTTTATTACCTTTTTAAACTTTGATTAGGTATAATATAAAGAGGGACATTTTAAAAGGAAGTTTGAATATGAAGCTAAGTACAACTACTGCAAAGAACTCTTTCAAATACGGGTGGCTTTTGTCAAGAATATGGCCGTATATTAAGCCTTATATGTTCAGAATAATCTGCGGTTTTTTAGTTGCAATTCCATTGGGGCTGTTAGATGGTGTTACAGCTTTTGCACTTAAGCCTTTTATGGATTATGTTGTGGGCAAACAAGACTGGATATTCCATATTTTAGGGCATGAATTCACGCTTACCTGGCAGGTGTTTGCCTTTATTATTCCGTTTGGTGTAGTTGCGTTTGCTTGTTTTCAAGGCGTATTAAGGTATCTTAATGACTATATTTCCGCCTGGACTTCGCAAAGAATTACAAATGATGTAAAAATGGATTTATTCCACAAACTTATTTATATGGATCCGCAGTTTTTTGATGAGAACTCGTCCGGTATAATTATATCCAGATATATGAGCGACCCGCAGACGGCTTCTGCCGGAATTGTTGACCAGATTAAGACTATTACTACAAGCTTATTTGGTGCTCTGGGGTTAATTACGGTCATGCTGTACAGCTCCTGGAAACTCGCTTTTATAGGCGTTATGGTTTTGTGTATTGCATTTATTCCGGTTGCTCTTATAAGAAAAAGAATTAAGGCTGCATCTAATAAAAATATGGTTATTGGCGGAAATATTACAACTAATATTAATGAAACATATAACGGCAATAAGGTTATGACTGCGTATGCCTTGCAGCCGAGACAGGAAAAATATTTTAAGGACCAGATTTGGGAATCATTTAATGTAAATATGTCATTGACTAAACGCGCAGCCTGGATGAGTCCTTTGATGTATCTTATAGCCTCCTGCGGAATTGCGGTTGTTCTGGCTTACGGAACCCATCTTATTACCTCCGGCGATATGACAGCGGGAAGTTTCGCATCATTTGTGACATCACTGCTTCTATTATACAAGCCAGTAAAAACATTAGGAAATACTCTTACAAATATTCAAAACATTTTTGTTGCAATGGGCAGGGTATTTGAGCTATTTGATTTAAAACCGGAAATCAAGAATTGCGAACATGCTGTTGAGATGAATGGATTAAACGACAAAATAGAGTTCAAAAATGTTTGGTTTGAATATGTCCCGGAACAGCCTGTTTTAAAGAATTTGAACTTAACTATTAAAAAGGATGAAACTTTAGCAATTGTCGGGAATTCAGGCGGCGGAAAATCTACGCTTGTAAATCTTCTCCCGCGCTTTTATGATATAAAATCCGGTTCAATAACATTTGATGGAATTGATATTAGAAAATTAACAGTAGACTCTTTAAGAGCTAATATTGCAATGGTATTTCAGGATAATTTTCTATTCTCCGGCACAATCAGAGAAAATATTATGATGGGAAATCCTGATGCTACCGAAGAGGAACTGGAATTAGCTATAGAGTCAGCCCACCTTCAAGAGATGATAGCAGAGCTTCCCGATGGTTTAGAAACGATGCTTGGAGAGCGCGGTCTGACATTATCCGGCGGACAGAGACAGCGTGTTGCAATCGCACGCGCAATGATTAAAAAAGCGCCTATTGTAATTCTTGATGAAGCGACTTCTGCTCTGGATAACAAATCAGAAGCAATAGTTCAGAAAGCATTAGATAATTTAATACAGAATAAGACCGTTTTTGTAATAGCACACAGACTTTCTACGATTAAGAATGCTGATAGAATTGCTGTTATAAACGAGGGTGAACTAGTTGAACTAGGAAACCATGAAGAGCTCATGACTATTCCAAACGGACAATATAAGGCTCTTTATGAAATGCAGTTCAAAAAACAGGAAGCATTGGTTTAAAATCATAATTATGCAATGGGCAACACTTCCTCGCCCTACGGGAGAGGATAGAATTTCAATACGAAACGTTAGTTGAGTATTAGAAATTCTTGGTGAGGG
>CALVEE010000076.1 GCA_944326495.1 Candidatus Gastranaerophilales bacterium
TATTTCGGACATAATTATCCCATATACTAGCATGTTATACTATCGTACAACATCAAAAATTAACGTCAAGTTAATAAGGGTATAATGTACAATTTTTCAACCCTTTTGTTTACAAAAATTTACATTAATACAAATATTTCCTCACACATTTGAGAAAAGAGTCCAATAAAAACAGAGTACTATTCCCTCTCCTGTAAGGAGAGGAGCAGCCGTGTTTGAGGCTGTACCGAAAACTACGGATGCGGTGAGGGGGCAATCTTATCCTGTAGGAAAAAAAACGGAAAGATATAAATGTGAAAACTTTATATTCAATATTCCCCTTATGAAGCAATAGTAGGTCAAGTACTACCTGACTATAGAAGGTATGCAAAGCTGACAAAACCCCTGACGGGTTTGCCCCTTCACCAAGAATTTCTAATACTCAACTAACGTTTCGTATTGAAATTCTATCCTCGCCCGTAGGGCGAGGAATGTTGCAAGCATTGAGTTTTATTTAACGTTAGAATCATAATTTTTGATGTTTAAGAATTTTGTTTGTTGTAAAATACGAAACAGGAGATTTAATACAATGTTAGACAAAGCTGTTAACTATATAGAAAAGAAAACAAATAATTTTAAACCGGAAATTGGTATAATTTTAGGTTCTGGACTTGGGGATTTGGCTGATGAATATTGCGATATAGCGATATCGTATTCCGAAATTCCCGGATTTGAAGCGTCTACTGTTTCCGGTCATAAGGGGAGACTTGTATTTGCTGAAATTAACGGCAAAAAAACTGTTATGATGCAGGGCAGATTTCATTTTTATGAAGGTCATTCCATTCAGAAAGTTGTGTTTCCGGTAAAGGTCATGAAACGGCTTGGTGTAAAGACTCTTATTGTAACAAATGCTGCCGGCGGCGTTAATGCAGAATTTAAGCCCGCTGATTTAATGATAATAACCGACCATATTAATCATATGGGAGTAAATCCTTTAATCGGACTGAATGATGACAGTATGGGAAAAAGATTTCCTGATATGAGCGAGGTTTACACCCGTAAATATGTCGAGCTTGCAGAAAACATAGGAAAAAATTTAGGTATAGATTTACAAAAAGGTGTTTATATGGCATTTACCGGCCCATCCTATGAAACTCCGGCAGAAGTCAGAATGGCACGGGTAATCGGAGCAGATGCTGTCGGTATGTCTACGGTTCCTGAAGCTATTGTTGCTTCTTGGGCTGGAATGAATGTTATAGGCTTGAGCTGTATTTGTAATTCTGCTGCAGGCGTAAGTACTGTAGGGCTTTCGCATGAAGATGTTATAAAAGCGGCAAATGACGCTAAAGATAAATTCAAAAGACTTGTGAAAGAAATTATTAAGGAAATATGAGATTAGATAAATTTTTAAAAGTTTCAAGATTAATAAAACGCAGAACAGTCGCAAATACAGTTTCAGAAATGGGCAGGGTGCTTGTTAACGGAAACAGCGCAAAACCGGCTAAACAATTAAAAGCCGGTGATATTATTGAAATTGAATACTCAAACAGGATAGAAAAAGTTGAAGTTCTTGTTATTCCTACAGGTAACGTCAGCGTTCAGGAAGCTTCTTCTTTATATAGAATAATAGAATAGGATAAAATATGCACGAAATTTTTGTAGAAATGAATAACTGGTTTCAGGCAATGGGAGTTCCCGGACTTGCAATTAACTCTTGTGTAGAGAGCTTTTTTCTTATTCCGCCTCCTGATTTTTTACTTATTGCAATGGATCTGGCCAAGCCTGAAAAAGCACTTTATTATGCAACAGTCTGTACAATAGCTTCCGCAATAGGCGGAGCTATCGGATATATTATCGGAAAATTCGGCGGCAGACCGGTTTTTAATTTTCTTTTTAGAAAACACCACGATAAATTTGATATGGTTGAAAAAATGTACAATGAATATGGCTCTTTTGCAGTATTCTTTTCTGCTTTTACGCCGATACCATATAAGATTTTTACGATTGCAAGCGGAATTTTGAATATGAATTTTATCAAGTTCTTTATTGCAAGCTTTGTCGGCAGAGGTGCCAGATTTTACCTCGTAAGTCTTGTTCTTATGTTCTTCGGAGAAGCTGTAAAAAAATATCTTGAGCTTGTAATTTTAGCAGTTACAATTGTTATAATAATATTCTGCATTATTGTTTACAAAAAAAGACATTCATTTATAAAAGTGGAAGAAAAAGTCGAAAGCGGGGATAATGATGCCGGTAATCAATGAAAGTTTTACTATTAATACAAGAGGACATAATGACATTATTGACATAACAAAACATGTCCAGAATTGTGTTTACCAGCACGAACTAAAGGATGCTCTGGTGTGTGTGTCAGTTCAGGGAAGCACATCTGCAGTTACAACAATTGAGTATGAAAATGGTCTTGTTCAGGATTTAAAAGACGCATTAGAAAGAATTGCACCTACAGAAGCCGAATATCATCATGATGAAATCTGGCATGACGGTAACGGTTATGCGCATGTAAGAGCTGCACTTGTGGGGAGTTCTGTTAATATAGCATTAAAAGACGGGCTTTTAAATTTGGGAACCTGGCAGCAGGTTATTCTTATTGATTTTGACAATAAACAGCGCTCAAGAAATATTACGGTGCAGATTATATGTTAAAGCTATATGTGACATCTTCTAATAAGAAGGAAGGAAAAACTTTTGTGACAGCGGGGCTTGCAGGTACAATGCAGAGTCTGGGGTATTCTACCTGTGTGTATAAACCTATACAGACCTCCGGAATTGAGCATAACGGTTTTATGCAGTCTCCGGATTTGACTTATATTAAAACGATTGACCCGTATATTGATACCCATTTTTCTTATCTTTTTAAATCTGATTTAGAACCGCTTATTGCCTCTGAATTAGAGAACGAACCTATCGATGTTGAACTTATAAATAGCGAATATTCAAGGATTTCGACTATTACGGACTGCACTATTCTGGATGGCGATTACGGGATTATGAGTCCTTTAGCCCCTGGGATTCAGACTGCTGATTTGATTAAGAGGCTGCAAATTCCGCTTCTTTTTGTGGTAACTCCAAGAGATAATTCAATAAACGACACTCTTCTTTCAATTTATACAGCACAGGAAAAAGGATTGGACATCAGAGGGGTGGTTATTAATAATATCAAAGAGGACTGCCCCAAAGCCCTTCTTAGCGCAATCCCCAGAGTTATAGAAGAGTATACTAATGTCAAAATCCTCGGGCTTGTACCGCATCTTGAAGGGAATTTTACTCCGGAAGATTTGATTACAAGTATTCTCAACGGGATTGATATTGAAAGTGTATTTGATGTTAAGATAGAAAAACTGGATTTATGATAATAACAGCAGGCAGATATAAGGGTAGAAAGATTTCTGTTCCGGATGAGAGTATAACAAGACCGACGCTTTCTAAAGTCAGGATGGGGGTGTTTAATACTTTATATTCAATTCTCGGGGATTTTGAGGGTAGAAGTTTTCTTGATGTTTTCGGAGGCTCCGGAATTATGGGGCTTGAAGCTTTATCAAGAGGTTTTGAAAGGGTCAGAGTTTTTGAAAAAAATCCAAAAGCGGCAGGTATTATCAAAAAAAATTACGCAGAGCTGGGCTTACAGGCGGATTTATGGATTGGCGACAGTTTGAAGTTTTTATCAAAGAGCAAAGAAATTTTTGATGTTATATATATTGACCCTCCTTATAAAAGCGGTATATATGAAGAAGTTTTATTGCTGGCTAACGGGCGAATGCTTATAGCAGAACATTCAGAACCTATGGAGTTCACAGGTTCTGAAATAATTAAGCAAAAGAACTACGGCGGGAAAATTGTAAGCTTTCTTACAAAGCCGGTTCTTTAATATTATTCGGCTTTTTGATCATATACCCAGATAGAGTATTCTGTTTTGAAGTTAATTAAAAATTCTTTCACATTATTAAAATCACTGTTAGCAGCTTGTGAGTATATCTGGTTAAAGATTTGGCTATCATATGTAATATTATTTGCTTGACACATCCTTTGAGCTTCTGCTTCTACATATGGCATAAACTTTCTCAATGCTTTATTTGCTATCGGCCCTCTTCCAGAACATATCATACTAGCTATTGGGGATGTCATATCAATATTTTGTATATCAAAATCTGTATCAGACTTATTTATTTCTTCAATGGCTTTAGCCATATTGTTATTAAATACTGCAATAAAATCTTGCATATCAATTTGCCCAATTGTTCCTAATCGTAGCTTTTTCAGCCTGGTTGAAGAAGTTTTAGCGAGATCTAAAGTATCTACATATTCATTTACAGAATCATTATATACATTATTGAAAACCGTCTCTATATCACTAAATGATAAACCTTGTGCTGCCATTTGGTCAATTATCTGAGATTTAAATTGATTAACAATTGCATCAGATGTTAGCACACTTTTTGCACCAGATTCACCTATTACAACATTCTTACCGTTTTTAAGAGCTGCGATTGAGTCAGGATTAACCTGATATACGGATAAGGAATCTTCTGCAGAGCCGTTCTCTACCGGTTTATCCTCTGAAGATGCCGGACGATTACTGTATACCCAGTTTGAATATTCAGTTTTAAAGTTAATTAAGAATTCTTCTACTCCATTAAAATCACTGTTAGCAGAGCTTGAATATATTTGATTGAAAATCTGACTGTCATATGTAACATTATTAGCCTGGCACATCCTTTGAGCTTCTGCTTCTACATTTGGTTTAAGCTCTCTCAAAGCTTTATTTGCAAGCACTCCTCTTCCTGAACGTATCATTCCTGCAATTGGTGATGTCATATCAATATTTTGTATATCAAAGTCTATATCTGATTTATTCATATCTTCAAGATTTTTAACCATGTTGTTATTAAATAATTGAACAAAATCATTTATATTTAAACTGTTACTTAGTTCCAGAAAAGCAAAAATTCCTGATACAACTGACTTCGATTTTGTATTAGAACTGATAGAAGACGCCAAATTATCTATATATTCATTAACAGAGTCATTATATGTGTTATTGAACACTGCTTCAATATCATTAAACGATAGTCCTTGTGCTGCCATTTGTTCTGTAATTTGAAGTTTAAACTGATTTTTTGTCGTATCACGTAGTAATGCTTCCTTCATATCATCTGCTGACGCAAATATCTTTTTAGCAAAAGGATCTGTTATTCCCTCAGCACTTACCTGATAAATATCATATGAGACTTCTTTCTCCGCTGCTTCGTCTGTATTTGAATCACTTGTTACGTCGCCGGAAGAAATTCTTTCAAGCAATGTCTCTTTACTAATACTTTGTATCAAGTTTTCCATGCCGGCTTTAAGAGTTTGAACATCTGTCATGCTTTCGATAAATGCTTCTAATGATTCATTATCTGTTATAGCAGAATCCCCGTTAGTTAAACTAATACCTTTATCAAGAGCTTCTTGTAACAGTTTTTTAGCTTCATTTTTCAGTTTTTCAAATTCCCCGGAGTCAACATATGCACCTAAAGAATCCGCAAATGTTTGATACTCTTTAATTGCACCTTCAAGTTTTTCATAATCCGATTTAATAAATTCTTCTAAATGAGATTTTAAATCTGCCTCCAGGTTATCACCATTATATCCGCTTATAAAGTTATCTGCTTCTGTTTCTAAGATTTGTCCGAGTGTTTGGATTTTTTCCTCATCAAATATTCCGTCTAATTTCTCAATGATTCCATCAAGAACTTCTGATTTAACATTTTTCGGATCAGCAGATAAATATGACGCCTTAAGTTCTTCATATTTTGCAGGCAAAGCCTCTTCAAAAGCAGCTGCCATTTTGGAGATATCACCAGTGTATGAGTTTTTAAAATCATCTAAATAGTCTTTCAAGTCAAACGCAATATCTGCTATATATTTAGAATTTTCGCCGCAAAAATCTATGCTTATTTGTTTTTTTATGTTATCAAGAGCCTCTTCCATTTTAACTTCCTGCTCAAAATAAGCATCTTTATCTTCATCAGCTGTTTTTTCACTTTCTTCTACACCGGAAGTTATATCAACAGTATCAGGCTGCATTTCATTCAATAAAGAATTATACTCCTCTTCTGATATAACTCCGTCTTTGTTTTTGTCTATTTCTTCAAAACTAAATGTTCTTCCGTTTATGGTAAATCCTTGGTTCAATCCGCTAATCTCAGTCATTTAAACGTCTCCTTTCGATTTATAATCTCTATTACGGCATTTTTTTGAAAAACTTTAGGAATTCTAAAAACATTGTTACAAAAATTAATATTTTAAGAGTGAAAGTATAAAAAAAATCAATTGTAAAAGCGTTTTTCTTTATATTATAATTATCTCAAGAACTGGAGAGGTTATGGGAAAATATCATTTTATAGCAATAGGCGGTATCGGAATGAGCGGGCTTGCTAAGTATCTTTTAGAGGACGGGCATACTGTTTCAGGCTCTGATATTTGTGACAGCAAGTATATAGATAAATTAAGAGATTTGGGCGCAAAGATTTTTATCGGGCATGATAGAAATAATGTGCCGGAGGACGCGGTTATTATAAAAAGCAGCGCTATTAAAGATAATAATCCGGAAATAATCAGGGCTAAAGAGCTTGGCTTAAAAATTTACCACCGCTCTGATTTGTTGGAAGAAATTGCACTTTCCGCTCAAAAGGATGGCAAATGCTTTATAGGTTTTTCGGGAACACACGGCAAGACTACAACGAGCGGACTTGCATCTTTTGTTCTGGAAAAGGCAGGTCTTGCTCCGTCTTTTGTCGACGGCGGAATTATCCCCGAGATTAATACAAATGCCCAGCACAAAGCTGGAAAGCATTTTATTGCGGAATTAGATGAAAGCGACGGAACTATTGTCAAATATTACCCTGATATTTTAGTTATAAACAATCTTGAAGAAGACCATCTCGATTTTTACAAAAACGGAATAATAGATTTAGTAAAGACTTTTGATAAAGCAATTACACAATCAAAAAAAGTTATTGTTAATAATAATGACGAAGGTATAAGATTTTTAACCGGCGATTTTATTACTTACGGGCTTCATGCAGCCGATTATACGGCAAAAAACATTAATTATTCAGAGGAATACACTAGTTTCGATGTTTATCATAAAGCAGAACTTCTTGCGAATATTAAAATTCAGCTTGCAGGAGTTCATAATGTTTATAACAGCCTTGCTGTAGCTGCAGCTTTGAATGAAGCCGGAGTAAATATTAGAGAGATTGTTCAATATTTTTATGAATTTACCGGCATGGGAAGAAGATTCCAGAAGGTTGCAGACCTTAGCGGAATTGCGGTTTATGATGACTACGCACATCATCCGACAGAGATTAAAGCAACACTGGAGGCTGCGGCTTTGAAATTTGGAAAAGACAATATTGTTGCAGTATTCCAGCCTCACAGGTACACAAGGCTGCAGAGCTTGTGGAAGGAATTCAAAAATGCATTCTCTTCTGCCGGAAGAGTTGTTGTAACGGATGTTTATGCTGCATCGGAAGAGCCGATTGAAGGAATTTCCGGCGAAGAATTCGCAAAAGATTTAAGCGGCGCAGAGTATCTTTCCGGCGATATGGAAGAAGTTGCTCTAAAACTGTTTCCAACTTTGAAAAAAAATGATATAGTAATTGGATTAGGAGCCGGAACAATTACGGCGTTAGGTAAGAACTTAGAAAAGGCGGGCTGTATTGGAAGTAAAAAATGATTTTGAGATTAAAAATTTAACAACTTTTAAAATCGGGGGTAAGGTTAAAACACTTTATATTCCTGAAAAAGTCGAAGAATTAACAGAACTTTTGAGAACTTTAGATAACTATATAGTTCTTGGAAGCTGTTCTGATATTTTATTTTCTTCTAACGGTTACAGCGGAAATGTAATTATAACAACAGGGCTTAAGAATTATGAAATCAGAGGTACAAGAGTATACGCAGAATGCGGGGTTAAAGACCCGTTGATTTCACAAAAAGTAAGCGAAGCCTCTCTTAGCGGTCTGGAATTTCTTATCGGGCTTCCGGGGACAATAGGCGGAGCGGTTTATATGAACGCAGGGGCGCACGGACAATGTATTGCGGATGTTTTTGTATCTGCTTGTCTTTTTGATAAAGAGACTAAGGAAGTTGTATTTAAACAAAAATCTGAAATGGATTTTTCTTACAGACATTCTATTCTGCACGAAGGACGATATGTTCTTTTATCGGCAGAGTTTGAGCTTGCAAAACAGCCTGTTGAAAATATAAAAGAACTTATGGAGAGAAATCTGACATTTAGAAAAACTATTCAGCCGTCTTTAGCTAACCCGAATGCCGGCAGTGTTTTCAAAAACCCCGAAAACGATTCGGCAGGAAGGCTGCTTGATAAAGCAGGAGTAAAGAGTTTTGATTTCCCTACTGTGAAAATTTGGGATAAGCACGCTAATTTTATTATCAATAAAGGTAATGCTACATCAGAAGATGTTCTTGATTTGATGGTTAAAATGTATCAGGCTGTTAAAAATATGTATACAATTGAATTAACGCCGGAAGTGATTTTTATCGGCGATAAAACTGAAAAAGAGGAAGAATTATGCAATATACTATACAGAATAAAGATGCAAAAATAGCAGTTCTCTGCGGCGGTATGTCATCAGAGAGGGAAGTTTCTCTGCGTTCAGGCAGGAATTGTCTTGGAGCTTTACATAGATTAGGTTATAAGAATGCAGAAATTGTTGATGTCGGGTCTAATGTTGCAGAAGATTTAAAAGGGTTTGAGTATGCTTATAATACTCTGCACGGTAAATATGGCGAAGATGGATGTATTCAGGGACTTCTTGAAATTATGAAAATCCCATATACGGGATGCGGAGTAATGTCCAGCGCGATTTGTATGAATAAAGAATACACAAAAAGAATTCTTAAGAATACAAATGTAAATCTTATAAAATCAGTCTTTGTACATTTTGATGAAGATCCTGTAAAAAAAGTTATGGAGCTTGAGTATCCTTTGATGGTAAAACCTGTTTCAGAAGGCTCCAGTTACGGTATGTCAAAGGTTATCTGCGATGGCGAGCTCTATGAGGCTGTAACAGAGGCGCGTAAATATAATAAAGATGTTTTAATAGAAGAATTTATAGACGGATTTTTTGTAACCGTAGGTGTTTTAGAAAAAGAGGGCAAGCCTTTTGCGACTGAAATTCTGGAAATCAGAACAGAGACTGAATGGTATGATTTTGATGCAAAATATACGAAAGGGTTGTCAAAATTCATAGTTCCGGCAACGGGTTTAAGCAAAGAAGCTTATGAATTGACTCAAAAAATGGCGGTGGAAGCTCATACTGCAGCAGGATGTTCAGGGGTTTCAAGAGTAGATTTTATGATAAAAGATGATAAGCCTTACTTCTTAGAAATAAACACAAATCCGGGAATGACAGATACAAGTGATTTACCGGCACAGGCAAAAGCCGGCGGAATTGATTACGACAATCTTGTTTTAATGATACTTAACAGCGTAGGTTTGAATAAATAATGTCAAATGAAGAACATCCAAGATACCACCAGAACAGACGTTTGCAGCAAGCCCGGATGCAAAGAAAAATCAGGCAGTCGCAAAGACGGCTCAATCGTCTGCGTGCGTTTTGGAAATTCTTTCTTGTAGTCAGTTTAA
>CALVEE010000077.1 GCA_944326495.1 Candidatus Gastranaerophilales bacterium
ATTATATCAACCTGCTTGCCTAAAAGATTTAATCCTTTATTCACAGAATTTGTATAAACCTTCATTTCCGCCTGATTAGGCTTGCGCCCAAATGACGGATTAACCCCAACACTGTTAACCTTCATACTTTTCTCCTATAACACACATGTAATTCAGCGATATACCGCCTATATCTTAATCGTACTACATAAAAATATATATGCAAGTGTGGGGTTAATATATACAAGTATATTGTTATTCATGCATATGTTGCGTAATTTAAAAATTATTTTTAACATTAGAACAATTAAAAAATAATAGGTCAGGCACTGCCTGACAATAATATATTCTTAATAGCTTTGTTACTGTTGTCAGGTGAAATAAAAAAGCAGGACACAATAAAAATCTGCCATTCCTTGTTTCAAAAAGTTGACCGCACAATAAAATAGAAAATCATCTTGCCAATTTTATTATTATCCTGAAAGTGTAGAAAATCGGGGTAAATCATTATATTGGGGATATTTTGTTTAATTCTTATAATTATATTATCTAAACAAGCTGCTCTATTAAAATTCATTTTATATTTTTTTATTTGTTCTTACAAGCTGCCCCCTCACCGCATCCGTAGTTTTCGGCTCCCGCCTCAAACACGGCTGCTCCTCTCCTGTAAGGAGAGGTAAATGTACTTTATATTTGGACACTTATGCGATTTCGGAGAGAGGTTAAAGCCTTGTATAGAATTCTTGAAAATTAACAAAGACAAAAAATGTGTCCTTATAAAAGAAGCTGGTCAAAATAATATACAAAGAGTTATTTTATTTAGCAAGATGTAACGAAATGTAACAATTTTATTAAAAAAATTAAAGTTTTCAAAAAAAATGCCGTAATACATAGTACAGAGGCAAAAAGGACAAAAATCCCAAGCCCAATGTAACACAATAGGCATTATGTAACATTGAATGTAACACAAATTAAATAAAAAGGAAAAAGGAGACACTAACTATGGGTATGTCAGCATCACAAGCAAGGTTATTAAGTCTACAGGCAAGACAATCAAACCTTGAATATCAAGGCCAACAAATTAACCAGGAAAGAACTATACTATCTCAACAATGTACAGCATTGTACAATAGTTTGCTTGCGATGGATGTTCCTACTCCCCCTTCAACAACAGATTTTACTACTGTTCAATATTCAGGTAAATTAGGAACAACTACATATACATTTGACGCAAGCGCTGTAAAACCTGGCAAAAATGGAGGATATAATATTACTCTTGGTTTTACAGACTATGGTCATTCTTTAACAAGAAATAATGGTTATGCCACAACAAGTTCTGGTTATGAAATAATTAAGAATGGTATAAAATTTGATACAAATGAGACAGAAGCTGGTGAAGTTACTAAAACAGTAGCTGGTTTTCAATATTCAGGTAATATAAATGAAACAGAAGAAGCCCCTACAGAACAACAACTTCCTTTTTTCAAGGAAGTTGCAACTAGACCAAGCTCTGGAGTTTATTATATTTTAGACGAAAGTGGCAATTATATGGTTGAAGGTGGCAAAGGCAACAGAGATAATGAAGACAACTATACTGGTAATTATTATGTACCTTGTTATGAGTTAAGTGAATGGGATGCTGCTACTTGTGTAAAGCTTAATGATACGACTAAGAAAGATGTACAAGTCACAGTAGATACTGCTCCTAGTGTAATAATATCACAAGATGATTTGGCGAATTTATATACAATTAATTCCAATGGTGTTTTAGAAAAAGCTGAAGCGAATATAGACTATTATGTCTCTTCATCTGGAGAAGTACATTTGATAGATAATGCAGGGGAGGAATTCTTCTTAGATAATGGTAAAGGCTCAGATGAAGCAAAAAAAGGCTCTGATAAGGGTTATACAATTGCTGGTTATACAGCTATGTCAATGGAAGATTTTAAAAAGCAATTCGATGAAAAAACGATAGATACTTATAATGGTTACTTAGAAGCTATTGAAAATTCAGGATTAAAAAAAGCAAATGGAGAACCATATACAGCAGATGACTTCATGGTTTATGTTGATGATAACGGGCAGCCACATTTTGCTCTTGAGACTGATGTAATGGACAATAATTCTTGCGTTACATATGATTATCTTGCAAATGGCAGCTATACAAAAAACAAAGAGTATGAAAATGCTCAACTTAAATTTGATCCTGCTACAGGAAGAATTACATCAATAGACATTCCAAGTGAAGAAAAAGATGAAAATGGTAACCCTGTAAGTTGGTCTACTATTGATATTGAAGCAACAACAGTAACAGATGAACTTGCATATCAAGATGCTTATAATGACTACGAATATGAACAATATCAGTATGATAAAAAACAACAGGAAATTAATGCTAAGACTTCAATTATCCAGCAGGAAGACCGTAACCTTGAGTTGAAACTTCAAAGACTTGATAACGAAAGAACACAGATTACGACCGAAATCGAAGCAGTTGATAAGGTTATCAACGATAACATCGAAGCTTCTTACAAAACATTCTCAGGTTAATTGTAAAGAAACAAAAAAATATTTACTCCCAGGAGCCCCTAAAAGGGGCTTCTGGTTTGTTGTTTTTCTTTTTCGGGAGTGGTATGCTTTATATAGTTATGAAAGGAGCCGGAATGAGAGTTGACGGAAGAAAAAATAATGAATTAAGACCGATAAAATTTACACACGGGTTTACAAAACATGCTTTGGGGTCGGTTTTGACAGAATTTGGTGATACGAGAGTTATTGTAACCGCATCTGTTGAGTTAAAGAAACCGAAATGGATGGCGGAAGATGATAACAGAGGCTGGGTTACTGCTGAATATTCTCTGCTTCCCGCTTCTACAAATACAAGATGTAAAAGAGAAAGGGACAAAGTTTCCGGAAGGACTCAAGAAATTCAGAGGCTTATAGGAAGAAGCCTGCGGGCTTGCGTAGATTTAGAAAAAATGCCGGGTATGACTATAACAATTGATGCTGATGTTATTGAAGCAGATGGGGGCACAAGAACAGCAAGTATTTGCGGCGGATATTTGGCGCTTAAAGATGCTGTGGATAAGCTTTTAGCATCCGGCGATTTAAAAGAAAATCCGATATTAGAACCCATAGGAGCCGTTTCGATAGGGATTGTTGACGGGGAAATAAAGCTGGATTTGAATTATGAAGAAGATTCGCATGCACAGGTAGATTCTAATGTAATATTAACAAAAAGCGGTAAAATTATAGACTTCCAGACTACAGCAGAAGGCGAACCTTATGAATTTGAAAAGATGATAGAACTGTTTAATACAGCAAAAACCGGTATTAATAGAATTATAGAGAGGTATGAGTAGAATAGTTTAGGACTATCACCCATCCTAACCTTCCCTCATTAGGGAAGGAATGCTGTATGCTTGGCACCCAACCGTTAGGAAAAAGCCGGGAAGGTGTAGTGTGGAGCTTGCTTCACACTTTCTATTTCGTTATCATAAGTATTCAAATAAAAACCGAAAGTACATTTACCTCAAAATAGTTAGTATATTTAATTTCTGAATTATTCTCCTTGACGCAGGTTTTTGTTGCTTGTACACTGGAAATAGACATGTGTGGAGAGACATAAATGGAAGATAACGCTTTAAAGAAATTTACTACAGCAAAATTCCTAAGCTTTGCGCTCGGGTTTTTCGGACTTCAATTTGCTTGGCAGATGAGAATAATCTTATCTGGGCCGGTTACCGAGGACTTAGGCGCGGATCCGTTTATCTTCGGATTAATCTGGCTGGCAGGGCCTTTTACCGGCATGGTTGTACAGCCTATAATAGGTGCTTTAAGCGACAAGACAGCTTCTCCTTTTGGAAGGAGAAGACCGTATCTTCTTGGCGGGGCTTTATTATCAGCTGTTGCTCTCTGGGCTCTTCCGAATTCAGAACTCATCACTAACTATATCGGGGCGTTTTTACATTTAAGACTGCCTGAAATAAGTGCTTTATTATTTGCTGCTATTATGATATGGATACTTGATGCTTGTGTTAATATTGCACAAGGACCGTATAGAGCGCTTGTGCCTGATGTTGTGCCTCCGGAGCAGCACTCGATTGCAAATTCTTATATAAGTCTTGCAATTGGTTTAGGTTCTGTTTTTGCTGCCGGTACGGCTCCGTTTCTAAAATGGGCATTTAATTATCAAATGTCTATTAATGCACAATTTATCATGGCTGCTCTTGCTTTCTCACTCGGTATGATATGGACTTGTATGACAATAAAAGAGCGCAGAATTCAAGTAGAGAAAGATGTAAATAAAGAAAAGTTCAGTTTTATAAAATCTTTGAAAGAATTTTTTGCACTCTCTCCGGAAGTCGGTAAGATTTGCTGGATGCAGTTTTTCACCTGGATTGGAACCATGTGTTTAATGATTAACTTTACTCAATATTGTGTTCATACTCTTTTTGCAGTACCTGATTTATCGGATGTTTCAGAGATTGTTAAAGCAAGTTATGACAGCGCTGTTCTTTTAGCGACTAATTTCTCTTCAACCTGTTTTGCAATATTTAATTTAGTCTGCTTTGTTGTTGCAATTCCGATTGGAGTATTATCAGTAAAATATGGCAACAAGAAAATTCATATTTTATCAATGCTTTCTATGGCAGCTGCTTACCTGGGTATGGCATTTTGTTTTAATTTAAAAATTGTTGCGCTTTTGATGGCAATATCCGGTATTGGCTGGGCAAGTATTTGTGCACTTCCGTTTGCAATGTTATCTCAATACATAAAACCGGGCACAGAGGGTTCTGTTATGGGTATCTTTAATATATTTATTGCTGGTCCGCAGGTATTTGTGTGTACTCTTGTTTCTTGGATAATTAACAAATGCTCGTTCAATGTAATCGGCGGAGTTAATTATCACTGGGAATATACTTTTCTTATTGGTGCCGGATGTTTAGCTGCTGCTTCAATAATCGCATCGCGTGTTAAAGAAAAAGCAGTCATTGAAGGGTAAGGGGTAATCAAATGTGTGCGGACGCAAAAAGGGGAAGAGTTTTACTTATTTATCCGCCATCACCTGTAATAAACCGTGAGGACAGATGCCAGCAGCCTACAAAGGAATTGCTTGTAATACCTCCGCTTCCGCCTACTGATTTAATGTATCTGGCTTCAATTGCAGAAAGCTGCGGTTTTGAAGCTATGATTAGAGATTACAGCCAGGGCGGGAATTTTGATAAAGATTTGCGTGAATTCAGGCCGGATTATATTGTTGCAAATGTTGCAACTCCAACTTTTCAGTCTGATATGACAGCTTTAAAAAATGCTAAAGAAATTCTTAAGACTGTCTGTATTATAGTTAAGGGGGCGCCGTTTATTACTTATAATACAAATGCTATTTACGAAAATACTTTTATTGATTATGTTATTATGGGTGAAGCGGAATTTACTTTAAGGGATATTCTAAACGGTGTTCCGGACGAAGATATTTTAGGTATCTGCTATAGAAAGAATTTTCAGGCTGAAAAGAATGAAAAAAGGCCTTTTATTGAAAATCTGGATTTAATCCCTTTTCCTGCAAGGCATCTTGTTGATAATTCCATATACACAAGACCTGATAACGGCAAGGTTCAGGCTGTAATAAAAGTTTCAAGAGGGTGTCCGTTTCATTGTTTCTTTTGTCTTGCAACCCCTGTTTCCGGTTCAAAAGTCAGGGTGCGGTCGGCAGAAAACATTGTGGCGGAATTAAGAGAGTGTGTTGAAAAATATAATATCAGAAATTTTGTTTTCTGGTCGGATATTTTTAATTTTGACCGCGAATGGACATTAAACTTATGCAAAAAAATAATAAAGAGCGGACTTAAGATTACATGGTCATCAAATACGAGAGCAGATACGATGGATGATGAGATGGCTTCTCTTATGTATAAATCCGGCTGCAGACTCGTAAGTTTAGGCGTTGAAAGCGGTTCACAGAAGATGCTCGATCATATCGGAAAAAAGATTACGCTTGATGATATCAGAAATACTGTTAAAATTCTTAAAAAGAATAAAATTAAGATATACAATTATTTTGTAATCGGGCTTCCGTGGGAAACAGAGGAAACTGTAGAAGAGACTGTAAAGTTTGCAATAGAGCTTGACAGCAATTTCATAAGTTTTTATACTGCAACTCCGCTCCCGGGGACAAAGTATTTTGCTTATGCAATGGTAAACAAGCTTGTGGAAGGGAATTTAGATTTTAGAAACGCTTATTACCAGCCGGTTGTAAAATCGCACGAATTAAGCAGGGAGCGGATTTTTGAACTCCATAAACAGGCAGTTAAACGCTTTTATCTACGGCCAAAGTTTATTTTAAGAACACTTTGTTCTCTGAGAAGTTTTACTGAAATAAAAAATTATATAAGAGCAGGCCTAAGTCTTATTTTGCATTAAATATAATCCTCAGGATTGCCTGAATAATCCTGTATAATTCCGGCAGTTACATCATTTTGAGCAGGCATTTCTTCGTAATCTTTTAATGACTCTCTATATGCAAGAGCCCGTTTATTAAGCTCATCTATCGCCATTGGTCCTGTCAGAACTTCTAGAACTTCTCCATTTGTATCATAAACTTTTAATCTCGGAATTTCTACACCGGAGGGTGTTTTAAAACCCATTAGAGAAATTTTTCCGTACTCGCCAAAACCGTCTTTTATCTCATAATATATTTCTTTAAGATTTTCGTTATCAAGACAGGATAGCGCAACATTATTAGAAGTTTCGCGCTGAATCCAATCCTGAACGGTCTGGGTTTCTTCCATTAATTCAAGAAGCTGTTCTCTTGAGGCATTTATTCTTCTAAATAAAGGATCTCCGCCTCTGCCTATTGCAGTAGGGCCTTTTTCACGCGGAGCATGTATTCTATAATTTGCCTCATCTATAATCTTACCCTGACCATTATTATTGTTGTTAACTTCCGGCTGGTTTTGCGGACTTTGATTTTTTTCTACTCTGAAATCTTCTGACATTGTTACTTAACTCCTTATATTGTTATTTACGGCATATTTTTAGAAAACTTTAGCATTTTTCCGGAAAACTTTACAAAGCTTAACAAAGGGGGTATTATTTTATTATGCTTCCAAGAGAAAACAGATTAAAAAAGCGAAGTGCATTTGCTGCTACATACAGGACGGGAAAATCTTTTCACAGAGACGGCATAACTTTATTCTGCGGACGCGTAAAGAAAGATGATATTCCGACCAGAGTCGGGTTTGTAGTCAGCAAAAAAATACACAAAAGGGCGGTAAAAAGAAACAGAATAAAAAGGCTTATGCGTGAAAGCTACAGATTAATCTTAAAAGAAACAAATTTTTCACCGCAATATATGTCACTTGTATTTACAGCTTCAACGAAATTACTGGATAAAAATTTTTCTCAGGTAGATAGTGCAATAAAGAAGCTGGTGTCATTAATATGATAGACGGAATAATCACTCCCAAAATCCGTGATATAGATTATCTTGCGCCTGCGGCGCCTTATCCGGTAATTCCATCCGGAGTTACCGTACATCAGAGTACACTCTACCGCTATGCAATTCCCACAGATGAACAGCCGACACTTACTATACTTGATTACATACCGGACTACAACGGGAATTTTATAAAACCCGGACACTATGAACTTGCGCTTTCTGATGACAGAGAATTTTTATATTTGATTGAATCAAAAGATCTTGTTGCTGTTATTCCCGTATTTAAGCTTGCTGAAAACGAAAAGGAACTCGCAAAATATTATAAGGACAAAAAAGAATTAACAAAAGATGAGAAAGCTGAATTAAGAAAAAAGAAACGCAAAGAAAAATTCCAAAAAATAATAGATGCAAAATATGCTAAAACCGGTGCAACTCCGCCTAAAGAATATGAACATATGGAAGCTTCGATTGAATATATAAAAGACGGTGGATACTACTTAATAATGTATGAAAAAGGTTTTATACGCGCATGGGGCGCTATAAAAATTAAACAATAGGCTTGTTTAAACTACCGATTTTTAATATAATTATACTAATATGACGGGGATTAAAAAGGACAGAAATACAATTTACGTAACTCACAGCGCCGAGCTTCTTGTCTGGCTGGTTATATTGTTAATCATTATCTCTTTATCAACTGTTTTTTATATAAAAAAGCAAAAAGATGCAAATGATTATAACATATATATGCAGGATGTTGACGGCTTAATAGTCGGCTCTCCCGTAAGAATGATGGGGATAGAGGTCGGACATGTAACCAAAATTAAGCCGACAAACGAAGAAGTTTATATAAAATTCATAATTACGGATAAAAATATTACAATACCGCAGGGTACAAAAGCTACAGTAGAGTTTAGCGGAATGGCAGGCTCAAAGTCTTTAGAGCTTTACCTGCCGGATAATAATGATTATATAGATAAGACGACACCTATATTAACAGTTGATCCTCCAAAGCGTCTGCACGATGCTCTCGGACTTTTAAACGATATGTTTGATAAATTAAATGCAATTATATACACAAGCTCATCCTTCGGGAAAAAAATTAAATTTCTTGATATCCCCAAAACACATGGAGATGAGGATATTGAAGGATTTTTGAATTATTCTAATAAATTATTAGATGATGCAAATAAAAGAGCAGAAGATTTTGGCAGGAAGATAAATGGAGCGGAGAAAAAAGGAAAATCGTAATCTGAAAATTATTTCAAACCCTATTGTAAACCAAAGCTTATGTACAATGCGCGATAAAAACACTGATACGCAGGGAGTAAGGCTTGCTGCAAGAAAATTAACCAGAATATTGCTTTATGAAGCGACAAAAAATCTTCCGCAAAAAGAAATTGAAATAGAAACTCCGGTTGCAAAATGTAAAGAACAGACAATCGATGATGAAATTTCAATCATAATTTCCCCAATTCTTCGAGCCGGCTTAATTTTCACGGACGAAGCTGTTGACATTCTTCCGCAGGCAGCAATAAGGCATATCGGAATGTACAGAGATGAAAAGACTCTAAAACCGGTCTGGTATTATAATAAAGTTCCAATGCCTGTCGATAACCCGAAAAAATATTATGTTTATATAACAGACCCGATGCTTGCAACAGGCAACTCTTTATGTGAAGCCATAAAACTTTATGTAGAAAAAGGAATTCCTGAAACAAATATCTGCTGCGTATGTATGATTTCAGCACCGGAAGGAATTGAGGCAGTATTCAGCAAATTTCCGGATATAACTCTTATTGTTGCAGCTGTTGACAAAGGCTTAAATGAACGCGGATACATTATTCCCGGAATGGGAGATGCCGGAGACAGAATTTTTAATACATAAAACTTTACATTTTCTTTTGCGATTGGAAAATACATTAGAGCTTTTTTTTTAAATAGTATTATTATATAAATATGAGCAATGATATAAAAACAAAAGCACTAACGCAAAGAGAAAAAGAAGTACTGGATTTGCTAATAAAAGGCTTTAGTAACCATAAAATTGCTAAACAGCTTATTATATCAGTACATACAGTTAAAGCGCATATTGAGAGCATTTATAGAAAATTTGGAGTTCACAATAAGGTTCAGGCAGCAATATATGCTGTTTATCATCATATTACAGATATTGAATTCTAAAATTTCCCTGCAAATTTGATTTCAAGAGGATTGTAAGATTGGATATAGTTAACAGCATCCTGCGGGGAGCCGGCTATGTAATATAATTCTCTCGTATTTTCCTTTGCAAAATTCAAATTCATGATATCTTCAAAGAAATTTATGAGATTATCATAAAATCCGCAGGTATTCAAAAGTATAATGGGCTTTTGATTGTACCCTAACTGTTTCTGCACAATCATTTCGGAAATTTCTTCTAAAGTTCCAAACCCGCCTGCAAGAGCGATTACAGCATCAGAAATCTCATCCATTTTAGCTTTTCTCTCCCTCATGCCGGAAGTCAGAATAAATTCGTCGCAATCTTCGGGGTTTCCGACACCATAATCTCTAAGTTTTTCAGGCATAACACCGCTGATTTTACCGCCGTTAGCTTTAACGGCTGACGCGCAGGCATACATTAACCCGAGCCGGCTTCCGCCGTATACGATATTCATTCCGGCTCTTCCCAGTAGCATACCTAATTCAGAGGCGTCATTATAAAAATAATCTTTTAGATTATTTGAAGAAGATGCAAACACGCAGACATTCTTTATCATTCAAAACTGCCTCCTATAAGGTAGTAGTTTGAACAGCACAGCCCTGTACCATCTTTTGAACATTCCTGCCTTTGTATATTGACAGACTCATTTTTGCAAAACGGCTCAAATCTATCTGAATATATATTTAATCCGAAAACATCCTTGCCCCAGACATTAGGTTTAGCCGCTCCATTAACATCATACATAAGAAGCCCCTGCAAGTCGCCTTGAGGCCTGTCAAAAAATTTAACAGAAAGAACTGCATTATTTGTAGTGGTTTTGTAATCACTGAACCTGTAAGTGCTGTTTGGGAAAGTTCCGTTTAAAAAAGTTATCTTATAAGGTTTTGCATCCCCTGTTATCTCGTCTTGCAGAACAAAATTAAACTTATCTTTAAAATCTGAAGCATCGGCATTTTCAGTATTTACTGAATAGAAAATATTTGAAAAATCTGTCTGCACATTTCTCCATCTCGAAATATTTTTTGCCTGTGCTGTATCATCTAATGATAATGGCGCAACAAGAAAAGCAACTATCAAAAATATTACAAACAAAATAGATACTTCAATTATCGTAAACGCTTTTTTCATAATACTCTCTTTCTCTCTGCTACAATGCCATATCTAAATGTTTTTTCTCATTTATTAAACTCTCATAAATCCATTCCGGCACAAAATTTTTCCCGAGAATAATCTGCCCGTTCATAATATTCGGCGCATGGAAATCCGAACCGCCGGTTACTATTAAGCCGAGATTTTCTGCCATTGATGAAAAATATTCAACAATAGCCGGAGAATGTTTTCTATGGTATGCTTCAATCCCCCTTAAACCGCAATTCATAAGCTCTTTAATAAGCTTTTCTGCAATATCGATATCATAAGGATGAGCAATTACAGGCACACCGCCAGAGTCGTAAATTACTTCCACCGCATCAAACGGCGATACGGTTTTTCTCTCGACATATACAGGCGAAGCCCTGTGGATATATTTACTATACGCTTCCATAACGTTACTCGTACCGCCTGCATTTGTAATTGCTTTTGCAATATGCGGTCTGCCTATACTTCCGCCTTCTGCAACCATATTTTTCACATCTTCAAAAGCGATTTTTATCCCCTCTTTCTTTGCAAGAAGGTGCAAAATTTCTTTGGTCTGCTTAATACGTGCCTGCTGCTGGATTTTAAGCATATTCTTAAAATCACTTTTTGTAACATCAGGGAAATAGCCCAAAATATGTACTTCATAATCCTTATAAAGCGTATTGACTTCTATTCCCGGTATAATCTTAAAATTAACTTCTTTAGTTTTTAAATAATCAACCGCAACATCATAAGACAGTACGTTATCGTGGTCTGTAAGTGAAATAACCTGCAATCCCGCTTCTAACGCCAAATCAACAATTTTTTCCGGAGAAAAAACGCCGTCAGAATAATAGGTATGAATATGAAAATCCCCTTTCATCCCGCGCCTCCTCTATCACCCGTCGTCTTCAACGCTGGCCTCGCTTTCATTTTTACTGTTATCTACTATTAAATTAATTCTTTTTATCTGTGTTGCTGCTCTCCTATCAATAAGAACTTCAACACCATTAATCTGCGCTATAGGTGATTCTGCAATTTCATACCTCTCCGGAAGGCTTGTAGAAAGACGTCTCATAGAAGTCATATAATCCATTCCGATTACGCTGTCTTCCACTCCGCAAAAACCGGCGTCAGTTATATATGCCATACCTCTGTAAATCTTCTCGTCAGAGGTTTGTACATGTGTGTGAGTTCCGAAAAATGCTTTTATCAGCGCATTATCTTCATTATTAAACTCTTTTGCCAGATATTTTGAAAAACAAATCTTTTCAGCAGTAGCTTCTGCATGAAAATCTATTATAATACTTTTAACGCCTTCTCCTTCAAGCTTTTTAATTTCATCCGATACGACCTGCCATGGAGAGTCAATCGGCGGCATAAACACGCGCCCGAGAGCATTAATAACGGCGACTTTTTCTCCTTTAACCTCGAAAACTCTTACCCCTTTACCCTTGGTTCCCTCCGGATAATTAATAGGTCTTACAAGATTTTCAGCCGTTTCTATATATTCGTGGATATCTTTTTTATCCCAAATATGATTGCCCGATGTAAAACAATTAATACCAGCAGTACAAAGCTCTTCATAGTTTTTTTTCGTAAGCCCGAACCCGTGTGATGCGTTTTCAATATTAGCTATAACAAAATCCGCTTTATGTACGGCAAGGTAATTCTTAACCGCAGTTCTGCCGGCTCTTCCCGTTATATCGCCAAAAAATAAAATTTTTATAATATCAGAATTACCACTCATAATTTTTTATATAAAGGAGAAATGTTAGATAAAAACATTTCTCCTTTCACCTTCTATTTTGCAATTTCTGTTGTTCTAAATTCTCTTACAACAGTAACCTTAATCTGTCCCGGATAATCGAGCTCATCCTCAATTTTCTTTGCAATATCTCTTGCAAGTTTTTGTGAAGCTAAATCGTCAAACATTTCAGATTGAACAATAACCCGGACTTCGCGACCTGCCTGTACTGCAAAAGACTGTTTAATTCCTTCATAGCTGTTTACAATCTCTTCAATCTTCTGCAAACGCTTGATATAGATTTCTAAAGTATCGCGTCTGGCTCCCGGACGTCCGGCAGATATAGCATCAGCCAGTTTTACAAGCACAGCTTCAATTGTGTTAGCCGTAACATCATCATGGTGAGCTTCTATTGCATGAATAACCTCCGGCTTTTCTCCGTATCTTGCAGCAAGTTCAACTCCAAGCTGGATATGTGTTCCCTCTTGAGTCTGGTCTACAGCTTTTCCTATATCATGAAGAAGTCCTGCGCGTTTTGCAACATAAACATTTGCCCCTAATTCCGCAGCAAGCATTCCGGCAATATGACCTACTTCAAGCGAATGCTTCAAAACATTCTGTCCGTAACTTGTTCTATAATATAAACGCCCGAGGTTTTTAATAAGCTCTTTATTTAAGCCCATAATTCCCATCTCCAGAGCAGCATTCTCACCCTCTTTCATAATCTTCTTTTCGACTTCTTCTCTTGATTTTTCAACAGTCTCTTCAATTCTTACAGGGTGAATACGACCGTCTTGTATAAGTTTTTCCAGCGCAATTTTTGCAATTTCCCGTCTTACAGGATCAAAAGCTGATAAAACAACCGCCTCGGGGGTATCATCAATAATTAAGTCAACACCGGTTAGAGTTTCCAATGTTCTTATATTGCGCCCCTCACGTCCGATTATACGCCCCTTCATCTCATCATTCGGAAGAGATACTACTGAAACAGTTGACTCTACAACCTGCTCCATCATACATCTCTGCATTGTAGTTGTTAAAATTTCTTTTGATTTTTCAAGCGCATCCTCTCTTATCTTCGCCTCGTTTTCGCGGATTAACTGCATCTGCTCCTGCGCTAAATCACTTTTCAACTGTTCTAAAAGCATTCTTTTTGCATCTTCCGTTGACATTCCTGCAATTCTCTCAAGCTCAACAGTCTGCTTCTGAACGATTTCTGCAAGAAAATCCTCTTTTTCAATGAGCTGGTCTTTCATCCTGTCCAGCTCCAATTCTTTATCAGAAATTTCCTGCATTTTATCTTCAATTAAATCCTCTCTCTTGGATAATTTATTCTCTATTTGAGCAAACTCGCGCCGGCGTTCTCTTTCGTCAGCGTTTAGCTGTTCTCTTTCCGTATGCAAAGCTTCTTTTGCCTTAATTAAGGCTTCCTTTTGCATAATAGATTCTTTTTCCTGTAAATCCTTTCTTGCCTGTTCGGACTGCAAGATTAAATTTTTGTACTTAACTCTCTGTACGACAATAACAGCAATGAGTATAACCATTACTACTATTGCAGCGGTTAATAATGCATTCATCTAGCACCTTTTCCTTTTCTATTTTTTTATATATACACGACAT
>CALVEE010000078.1 GCA_944326495.1 Candidatus Gastranaerophilales bacterium
GGGCGATAAGGAAGTTCTTCCAAATATTTTTTTAATTCGCCCTCAGATAGAATAGAACCCTCTATTTTGACCATTTGATAATGTTTTTGCGGCTCTTCCATCTCATGGAAAGAAAGCGCACCCGCACAATCCCGTCCGATTTCTTTTAAAAGTTTAAAATCATCATTAACGTTAATATTATATTTTTTAGCTAACAATTCACGCATATTGGTATTTTCCGGCAATAACCCTCCGAAAAAAGCCCGGCAAACTTTTTCTTTAAACGGTTCTTTCTGAAGCGGTAAACTTAAGGAAATCTGATTTTGTACCCCTTCATCATACGTAAATTCCATTTTACCGTTTACAAGTCTTAAAACTCCGACCTGCAAACCATACAACCTTACTGAGAGCTCTTTAACCATTAGTTACCTCTAATTTTATGCCTAAATTTGCCAGAACTTTTATTACTTTATCAATTTCACAAGTCGGTTTACCATTCTCTAAATCAGATAAAAAGCGCGTTCCGACATTAGAAAGCTGAGCAAGCTGCACTTGTGTAAAATTTTGTTTCTTGCGAGCTTCTTTTACTATTTTTCCTATATCTTGGGCAGATTTTATTATCATATTTACCTAAATATTACCGTACAGGAATATTATATACTTTTTCTTGTGATTGTCAAGCAATTATTCCCGAACGGGAATAATAAGTAAAAAAATAAAATGGAGATGGGGGAATATTCCCGTATGGGAATATTTTTTATTAATAAGGTACATAGAATAATATCAGCCCGGCTTTATTCACTCAACAATTTATCCGCAAGCGGTGCTTCAACACGGCCGTTAAGAGTTTTTGAAACCTTCTTAATATTCTCTGCCATTTTTTCCATCTCCGGAGTCCAGACAAAATAATCGGTTACGTATTTTTCAGCCTTGGAAAATTCACCCTTCATCTGTACCTGAATAATTTCTTCGAGCATTTTTCTCGCTGTCGGAACCATTTTGTCAATGTTTACGTTCAAAACTCCGTCTTTTGAGATTTCCATTGCGCCTTCTTTAATAAAATAATAATTCTGCATTACAGAGCGGACCCGGTGAGCCTGACTCATTGTCGGCTTTGAAGTCATCATATTATCAGCGGCATAAGTAACTATTATTTGTTCTCTCTGCTCCGGAGTGTACATTCCCGCTTCTGTTAAAACGTCAAGCATGGCAAGAGAAATCATATCAGCCTTATTTTCTTCAATAATTGATTTGTATTTCCCTAAACCCTCTGTTCCGGATTTAGGCCCGAGAGAATGTCCGTTTTCGTGTCCTACCGTAAACCAGTGATCGGCTTCATCATTATAATATTTGTGAAGTTCCGGATTTAAAGTAGCATCCAGTCTCTTTTTCATTTTCTCTCTGGCATCCTCAGATGTAATAAGACGGATTTGTCTGTGGTAAACATTTCTTCTTCCGCCGTCCAGTTCTCTTATAGAAAGTTTATCGTCGTTCGGAAGATTTTCAGCAAGCGTAATCCCCGCTCTGAATTCTCCGACATCACCGGTTACGGCAACCAAATCCGCATCAACCATAGTCTGCTTAGAGTCCTGCCCGTCCGGATTAATATTCTGGATATAATCATCCTTAAACGGCATATTTTGAGCCATCAGAGGTAAAAACTTTTTAACGTTTAGAATTGCATCCGTACCTTTTTTATTAATAATTCCGACTCTTCCGCCGAGAAAATCTTTAGCTACAGGTACAATTCCGTTTTCGTCAAGAAGTTTTTTAAGCTCCGGATTTTCTACAACCGTTTCGGTTAACTCGTCAGAATAATTTTCTCTTGTAATCGTAAATTCTAAAGGCGTGTCCTGCAGAGTTGCCCATTTTTTATCCGCATAAGCGTCTAACATAGGATCAGCAGTTCTTAGAGCCTTTGCCTGTAATTTCAGAAATTCATTAAAATCAGCATTTGTAGAAACTTCTGCGGCTTTTTCGAGTTCAGATGCCATATAAGCAAAATCATCTCTGAATTTGTCAACATAATCCGTTGCAACCAGCTCATTTCCCGCTCTTTCAACAACAGAGCGCTGGTTAAGGATTTTTGCAACCTCATCAACTTTTCCGTCCTTAAGCATATTAATTAAGATTTGATGAAACTCATCTTTTTCTAAGTCCTGCGGATAAACACCTTTTCCCGCACGCATTGAAACACCTTTAGCAAGTTCAATCATGTTGCTTTCTCTATCAAGCGAGCAGACGCCTTTTTGTGCATCAAAAAGGATTTTTGTTAATTTAGCATCCTCATTCCCTTTTTCAATTTCTTTTTCTAAATATTCCTTAAAAGGCAGGTTGTTAGGATTATCTAACTGCATATTTACTTTATCCAAAACAACAGCAGCCCTCACAAGATGCTTCAACGCTTCTTTATCACCGTCTGCAAGTCCCAAATATTCAGGCGCATCAACTGCAAGCATTTTTTTAGTAGTCAAATAATCCTTATGCGTTCTTTTTTCTAATTCTTCATGAGAAAGATTTAGTTCGTAATCCTTTTTCCCAATATTTACATTGTTCATCATACTCATCTTATCAAGCTCCTTTACTAATTTCTCTCCATCAGGACAACCATCCGTTTTGTTTACGGCATTACTTTTATTATTTTTAAAATTCAGATAATTTGTACTTATTTGATTAATCGGGTTAATATTCATAGCTTGATTATAACACAAAATGCAGTTACTGAAATTTTTTACAAAACTAAATATTGAACATTTTATTCCCTTTTTCGTTATACTAATATAGAGGTAACAAAATGGATAATAAATGTACAAAATACGAAGGTTTATTTGTTTTCTCCGATGAAGAGACTCTGAAACAGCACCTCGAGGAATGCGAAGAATGCCGTAAAGAGCAGGAAAAAATGGACAGAGTTTCCGACTTGATTGATGAAGTAAAACTGTATTATCGGGCAAAAAATAAAAAGCGTCCGAAGTTGAGAGCTGCCTGCGCAATGTTTCTTCTTTTATTTTCTACGTTGACTGCCGGTGTGGTGGTTAATGACGAAGATATGATGGATACCTTGCGCTACGGAGAAACTCTTTCGGCTGAAGACTTAGGTTTTCCTGTAGACTCTTACGGACTCTTAATGGTGGGTGAATGAACTTTGATGAAATAATTAAAGCTAACAAGCAGAATATTAAAAATATAGTAAAACTAATTACTAAACAAGAAAACGAAGATATAGAACAAGAGGTTTATATAAAGCTCTGGAAAAATTCCGAAAAATACGAAGAGCGTGGTTCCTTAAAGAGCTGGGTCAATACTGTTGCGAAAAACGCTTCTAAAGATTATCTCAAGTCTGCCGCAGTAAGGTATGCACAAAATTCCACATCTGATGAATATACTCTTACTTCAATCAAAGATAAAAAAAGAAATCCGGAAGATAATTTAATAACAACAGAAAGGCAAAAAAGAATTATAAATGCTATAGAAAGTTTGAAACCAAAACTTAAAGAAACCATAATGTTATGTGAAATATACGGATATACATACGAGGAAGCTTCAAAAAAACTGGACTGTCCAATTGGTACAATAAAATCAAGAATTTATAATGCTAAAAAAGAATTAGCAGAAGTGTTAGAAGATTTGTTATAAAAAGTGAGGTATTAGTTATGAAAAAATTAGCAGTATTATTATGCGCCTTAACGCTTATTTCATCTGCCGCAATCGCAGAAGAAACAACAGGTGCCCCGGCAGCAGAGCAAAAAGCTCCGGCAGCAGCTCCGGCAGTAAATGAAGGAATTAAAAATCCTGATAATGTAAAAACCCGTCCTTCAAAAGAAGAGATGATGAAAATCAGAAAAGCTCGCGAAGCTGCTTTTGAAAAGAAATTAGGTTTAACAGACGAACAAAAAGCAAAAGCAAAAGAAATCAGACTTAACGGCCACAAACAAATGAAACCCGTTATAGAACAGATTATTGCAAAGAAAAAAGAAGCTGAAATGGTAAAAATGTCCAGAATTGCAACCTGGGCGCAGGAAGAAAAACTCGCTGTAATCGATAAAGAAATCCAGGAGCTTGAAAAACAGGCAAATTCTATTCGAAAACAAAACATGAAAGATTTTGAATCAATTCTTACACGCGACCAGAAAAAAATCTTAAAACAGATGAAAAAAGAAGGGCGCCAGAGATTTGAAGAAAGAAAGAAACTCTGTCCGCCTCCGTGTCCTGAAAAAGTTCAGCCTGCAGAAGCTTCAGAAGAAAAATAAATAATAATATTTAGAATAATCGCGGTTGAAACAATTCAACCGCGATTATATTTTTTGTGTGAATGTATAATGAAAGGGTGTAATTAGTTGTTGTTAATTGAGTCCAATGCCCGCTGTGCCGTAATTGCCACCTGCGGGTTTCCATCAGCCTGTGCAAGTGTATAGAGTGTTGTAAGTTCTTCTTTATATTCAGGTCTTTGAATATGTCTTAAGGCATCTATTGCCGCAATTTTTACTCCTGCATTCTGGCTGTATCTTAAAGAATCAACCATTGCGGATGTTCCCGGAATATCAGTCATCGGAACAATGTTTCCGGTCTGTTTTTCTACTTCATCAGTATAAACCTTAGCTAAAATTGCCATTGTATAGAGCGCGTATTCTTTATTTCTTTCTGCCTGCTCCATTGGAGAAAGTTCATTAGCTATAGCCATATCCTGTTCGGTTAATTGGTACGGAAGTCTTACCGGGCCTTTAGCGTTATTCTGTTCAGCGTTAGCTCTTACAAGATAATTAGCTATAATTTTTTTTCTGGCTTCTGTCTGCGCATCTGTCGGAGGTGCAAGATTTACTGTATCTTTCTTTGTTATTTCAATCAAACTTCCGAAAACATCACGTACAATATATGGAACTGCATTTTCCGGATTATCTAAAGATATTCTTGTGATTTCTTCCATCTGTAAAGCTTGAGTGTCAAAGTCATTGCTTGTTAGGTTTGACACAACAAGCGGAATATCTACATCAGGTACGATATCTTCTGCAGGAATAATTTCAGGCTTTTTCAATTCAGGTTTTTGAGCTTCTGTTTCCTGAACTTCCGCTTCCATTACTTTAACGTCATTGTTAATATTATCGCCTTTTTCAGCCTCAACTGTCGTATAATTCGGAGCTGGAACTTCTACTGTTTCAGATTTTATTTCTTCTGCCGGCTCTTCTTCGGCTTCTTCTGGAATGTTTTCTGTATTTTCAGGAGCTTTTTCGATTTCTTCTGCAGGTTCTTCTTCAATTTCCTCCTCGGTATTTTCTCCGCTTAGTTTTGCTCCGTCAAGCTCAAGTTCATTTTCCATCTTCGGAAGGATTACATTTGTTGTATGGTATGCTACAAAACCCTGCGGTAAAGTTACCGGCTGCAAGTTTGCCTTATCGTAAGTGACAATACTTTCTGCTGTTGGATAATCATATATCTTTTTAGGTTCTGTATTAACTGCAGGATTATCTATATCAATATTGACTGCATTATAAATGCCGTTATCATTAACTATTGTATTCGTATTGCCTCCAACATTAACCTCAGGCTTTTTAATATTGATTTTCACCGCATTATAAGTAGGCTTATTAATACTATTATCTACAGATTGAACCATAATTTATTCCTTTCACAAACTACACCTATACCGGTTATAATACATGTAAAGAATAAAAATTGCTTTTTTTGAAAGAGAATTTTACAAATATTTACAAAAGGCAATTTTTTTCACAATAATGTTTTTATATATTTAGTTAGGTTTATAAAGGTTTATTATTGTGACGCAAATTAATCCGAATATTAATCCATATAATATTTATCAAGGTAAAACAGAACCGCAGAATCAGCCGGTTCGGATACCTAACTTTTATTATGTGCCGGATAATTATGAACATAAGAGCTTTAAAGAAACAGTAAAAGAAGCTGATATGATGGGGTTTATAACTCCTTTTATAGAGCATCCGCTTCTGGTAGTTCCGACATGGCTTGCGCTGAATTTTGGAGCTGATGCTTATTCAAAAGCTTGCGGAGGTAAATATGAAACAAGTCTCGCTGGAAAAGCAGCAAGGTTTGGTGACAGAATTGAAGGCTCTAAATTTATCCAGAGCAAGCCGGCTCAATCTGTTATAAAAGGTCTTGGCTCGATTAAAAGCGCAG
>CALVEE010000079.1 GCA_944326495.1 Candidatus Gastranaerophilales bacterium
GTTTTGGTCTCCTATTTTTTCTAATTTCTCCCTAACGGGCTGGCACCCATCCTAACCTTCCCTCAAGGGAAGGAACGCTATACACTTAGCGCTGCTTCCTCCATTTGAGAGCAGTCCAGTAAAAATAAGATTGTAATTCAGACATTAGTCTGCCTATAACAAATGAACAGCTCGTTTAAAATTCATTTTATATTTTTCATTTGCCCCTGCTGGCTGACCCCTCACCCGAATTTCTAAGTTTCGCTAAAGCTCAACTTGAAATTCTTCCCTCTCCCACAAGGGGCGAGGGAAGCGCTACGCCAGGCGTAGAATCTGCACGCTGTCGGGCTGAATAGCCGGGGCGGGGTAAATTTGAGTCGGGAAGAATATAAAAATAGAAAGAGGCGTATTTCAGCATCTTACCGGCAGGGAATTATGCTTTCCGACCGGTAAGATCCTGAACAGCTTGAAAATCGGGGGTAAATATTACTTACTTCTCCTATTCATTCCATACCCAAAAAAAATTCTACGCTTTCAGGATGACAATAAAAAATCTTTACAAAACTTAAAATATAGTATATAATCATCTTAGTTTGTTTAAATAAGATTGCAGCAATGGTTGATGAATTAAGACTTAATACTAAATTAATCGGGTTTGACGGCATAATAGGCCGGTGGGATTTTTGCCTTAATTTTGTTTACCTGTGTATGATAGGCACCTTGTTTTCAATTCCGGCATCAGGATATTTGATGTCGCATATCGGGAATTTTGGTGAGTTCTTTAGTATGAATGCAATCTTCTGGGAAGCTCCGTGGCTTTTGAAACTGTGGGTGCTTCCGGGGACGGCGTTTGTTTTGTATATCGGCGTTTCGCTTATTGTAAGACGCTTGAATGATATTAACGGCAGTGTTTCAAGAGATACTAATACAATTGTTTCTGTTTTGTACGCTCTGTCAACTTTCGGGCTGCTGTTTCCGGTTGGAATTTCAGTTTTATTATATTTATTAAATCTTGTAATCCTTTTATATATGATAATTGCAAAAGGTAAGATTACCGGAAAATATCCGTATGATTACAGGAAAGAATTTAACTGGGGTGCGTTTTTCGGAACCTGGATATGGGGATTGTTCAATAAATCCTATAAGACTCTCTGGATGCTGGTTTTGTGGCTTACTCCGTGGGGTTTCTGGTATGCGCTTGTGTGCGGGTTTAAAGGAAATGAATGGGCTGCAAAGAATAGAGACTGGCAGAATTTGGAAGAATTTCAAAAGTCGCAGGAAACACAAACCATTGTTTTTGTTATTTTATCAGTCCTTATAATCCCTATCATTTATTTTTTAATAGTAATGGCAATTATAGGAGCAATTGTTTTTACTGCAGTAGATGAGGCTAAAACGTCTCCGGAGCATAAATCAACTACATTAGAAAAACTTGACTCTGCTATTAATTCATTTGGCTCTCTATATTTTGACTCATACGAAATTACAGCTGATGAGAATAAATTTTACGTTTCAAACAATGACTGGAACAGCTATTCATTCCATGAGAAAACAGATATTCTTGATTTTGCGGCATCTCTTGCAGCGTCTAGACGCGAAAAAAGTTCTAAAAAAGGCGAACGCTATTCAAAATCTACAGAATTAAACCGTACAAAAATATACAGCAGTGAAACAGGCGAACTTTTAGGAGAATTTAAGCTGAACGATGATGCATTCTCCTCTGAAAAACCTGATTTCAAGAATATTATAAAAGCAACAATGAATGCTTATCAATTTTATACTCCAACAAAAAATTAAGAAAGGAAATTGTATGACAATTAATGGATTTAACAATGCTGGAACTTTAAATAAAGTTCAGACTTCTGCCGGCACCAATAGAAGCGACCTTGCAAATAATTCCGGTCAGGGAAATAACTCACCTGTACTTGATATAGTATCTAAAAGATTTAACTGGGGTGCGTTCCTCCTCACATGGATTTGGGGTTTGGGAAATAGATCATATATTACATTATTAATTTTTCCGGTTTCACTTTTAGGACTTATTCCTTTTGTCGGTTTTTTTATAACTTTAGGTATCTGCATTTGGTTCGGTATCAAAGGTAATACATGGGCATGGCAGAACAAACAATGGAAAAGCATTGAACACTTCCATGAGGTTCAAAAGAAATGGGCTGTCGGCGGTTTAATTACTTTTGTAGTGTTTGGCCTTATTATTCCGTTAATAGCAGTATGTATGATTTTACCTGCATTATTTGCAAATTCTGCGGGTTGAAAATAATTAAATTAAAAAAAACGAGTTCGAGATTGCTCGAACTCTTTTTTCTTCTATAACTTCCAGCTGTTCAGATATTCTTCCTGCTCCGGTGTCAGAGTATCTATCTCTATTCCCATTGATTCAAGCTTAAGTTTAGCTATATCAATATCAACCGTTTCCGGAAGTGTATAAAGTTTATTTTCTAATTTACCCCTGTTTTTAACCAGAAATTCAATTCCGAGAGCCTGATTTGCAAAGCTCATATCCATAACAGAAGCCGGATGGCCTTCTGCAGCTACAAGGTTTACTAATCTGCCTTCTGCTAAAACATAAACAGATTTTCCGTTGGTCAGTTTGTATTCATCCAAAAATGGTCTAATACGTTTAATTTCAACAGTGTGGGCTTTCAAATCCGGAACATTAACTTCGTGGTCGAAGTGTCCCGCGTTACATAAGAATGCGCCGTCTTTCATTGTCATGATATGCTGAACATCAACAACATGTTTATCTCCGGTAACTGTAAGGAATAAATCTCCTTCTTTAGCGGCTTCTGCAATAGGCATTACTCTATAACCCTCCATAGCAGCTTCAAGAGCCTTAAGAGGATCGACTTCACAAACTATAACATTAGCTCCCAATGCTTTTGCTCTCAAAGCGCATCCTCTTCCGCACCAGCCGTAACCTGATATTACAACAGTTTTACCTGCAATAAGGATATTTGCCGCTCTCATAATACCGTCCATTGCGCTTTGTCCTGTACCATAGCGGTTATCGTAAAGGTGTTTTGTTAAGCTTGTATTAACTCCGAGCGCCGGAAATCTTAATTCGCCCTGATTTTCTAAAGCCTGAAGTCTTATTATACCTGTTGTTGTCTCTTCAGTTGAGCCTATAATATGACTTGCCATTTCAGGTCTTTCTGCATGAAGAGTTGCAACTAAATCGCATCCGTCATCAATAATAATATCCGGATTATGATCCAGAGCCGAGCGGACATGGTCACGGTAAACTTCAACAGACTCCCCTGCGTAGCCTAAAACAGGAATATCCCAGTATTTAACAAGAGCTGCAGCGACATCATCCTGTGTGGAAAGAGGATTTGAGGCAATAAGAACCGCATCTGCTCCGCCGTCTTTCATTACTGTACACAAGGCTGCTGTCTCTTTTGTGACGTGAACGCAGGCTGACAATTTCAATCCTGCAAAAGGTTTTTCTCTTAAAAATCTTTCCCTGATTTTTTTCAAAACAGGCATATCCTTCATTGCCCATTCAATGTTATTTTTGCCTTGTTCTGCGAGGTTGATATCTTTAATATCATATTTTAATTGAGTAGCGTTCATAAATTCCTTCCTATTCCTTTAAATTCGCAACACTTACTGTATACATTGTATCACTAACATGAACAACAGCCCATCTTAGAGGATTAATGTTGCGTTTTGTTAACTCTCCTTCTATATATTCTACAGAAGGCGCATGATTATTTGGTATTTCAACTATTTCAGATACGACTTGCATACACTATTCTACTGTTACAGACTTTGCTAAATTCCTCGGCTGGTCAACATCTTTACACAGAAATTCCGCAATATAATAAGCTAATAACTGCAAAGGAACAACCGCAAGAGCCGGTGAAAGAATTTCAGAAATTTCAGGAATTCTTATTATACTTTCAAAAAGCTCGTTTAATTTTTCATCCTCTGAATTTGTTAAAGCTATCATTCTTGCGTTTCTGGCTTTTGCCTCCTCTGAATTTGAAAGGATTTTATCGTAAACCTTTCCTTTCATAAGAATTGAAAGCACCGGCATAGACTCATCCAGCATAGCAATCGGCCCGTGCTTAAGCTCGCCTGCAGTATATCCGGTTGCGTTAATATAACTGATTTCTTTAAGCTTCAATGCTCCTTCCAGCGCTGTCGGGAAATTAATTCCGCGTGCTATAAAAATAAAATCTTTTGAGTTGGCAAACTTCCTTGCACATTTTTGAATTTCTTCTTTATGAGCAAGAATTTTTTCAATTTTCTGCGGAAGAATAATCAGCTCATGTTTTAAATCATTCAGATTATTTACCCCTTTTACTTCCGCAATATAAATTGCAAGCAGGTAGAACGAGATTAACTGCGCCATATAAGACTTGGTTGCTGCAACAGAGACTTCAATTCCGGCATTAACAGGAATAAGGCTGTCAGCTTCGCGTGCCATGGTTGAATCAGGACGGTTTGTAATAATTAAAATATGCGACCCCTTGCTCTTAGCCTGCCTTACTGCCGTAATCGTATCGGCAGTTTCGCCGGATTGTGAAACACCTATTACAAGCGTATTTTTATCAGTAATAGTTTTTCTGTAGATGTACTCGCTTGAAGGCTCAACATCAACAGGAATTCCGCAGAATTCTTCTATCAAATATTTACCTGCCATTGCAGCGTGCAGTGAAGTTCCGCAGGCAACAATCTGAATTCTGCTAAGCTCTTTTAATTTTTCTTTATCCAGCGTAACTTCTTTTAAAATAACATTTTCGTCAATTGCCCGAAGTTTTCCGGAAAGAACGTTTCTGACTACATCCGGCTGTTCGTGGATTTCTTTAAGCATGAAATGTTTATAACCCATTTTGCTTAAAGCAACCGGCTCCCACGGAAGTGTTTCAATCTTTTGAGTTACCGGATTTTTTTCAATGTCAATCAGCTCTATTGAATTTGGAGTGAGTGTAACAATCTGGTTATCTTCAAGATACATTGCTTTTTTTGTATATTGTATTAAAGCCGTAACATCAGATGCTACAAAGTTTTCGCCTTCACCCAGCCCGACAACAAGCGGGGCGTTTCTTCTTGTTGCAACAATTGTATCCGGTAAATCCTGATGAATTACGCATATAGCGTAAGCTCCTTCAATCTCTTTTGTAGCAAGCCTTACAGCTTCAGTTAAATTGTGTACTTCGCCGAATTTTGTAGCAACAAGGTGTGCAATTGTCTCTGTATCAGTTTGAGAGCGGAAAGTACAGCCGCGTTTTTCAAGCTTTTCTCTTAATTCTTTAAAATTTTCAATAATTCCGTTATGTACAACTGCAACTTTACCGCAGTTGCAGGAATGAGGATGTGCGTTTTCAACAGTCGGAGCTCCGTGCGTTGCCCAGCGGATATGCCCTATTCCGATTGTGGATTTGGATATTTCCGCGTAATTCTTTTCTACGATGTTTTTCAGGTTTTGAAGTTTTCCGGCGGCTTTAAAAAGTTCAACTTTACCGTCAATATTAACCGCAATACCTGATGAGTCATAACCTCTGTATTCAAGACTGGTTAAACCTTCTAATAAAATATCGACCGCTTTTTTATTTCCAACGTATCCAACGATTCCGCACATATTAACCTCTCTTTCACCCCATAATTTTAGCGTAAAAAAAAATATTTACCTAATTAAGATTTTCTAAAGAAATTTCTGATTTTATACACACCGGCGATACCTGCGGTAAGTAAAGTAACTCCGCCAAAAATCTTAAAATACAGTTTTTTATTGAATTCATGTTCTTTTTTCTCCTTTCTTGCCGCAACATAAATATCAGTATTAATAGCCTGCATTTTCTGTTCCGCTGCGTCATTTGAAAACGGTTTATGCTTGGGTAGTTCAAGCGGAGCCTGCGCTACTCCGACATTTGTAGGTTTAACTTTTGTATCTGTAGTATAGTGAGCTTCTATCATAGATTAAAACATTTCTCCATATCTTAGAAGTTTATGTAAATTTGATTTCGGTAAAAACATCATGCCTGTCTGCGCAGGAATATCCGGCATTTTCTTTGCAATACATTCTTCCATATATTTGTTGGCTTCAGGTGAAGTAAATCTAAAGCCGAGCTTGTAGAAAAAGAGAGCAGGCGACATCTCTTTTATCATAGGGACAGAATAGGTCACAATTCTCCCTTGAGCCCTTGTATCAAACATGGCTTTTTCTGCAAGATTTTTTATTGCCTCTGTTCCTAGCCCGCATCTGGGTTTAGGGGATTGAATAAAATCTATCAGATAACAATTCTTTAGATATTTCATTTTACGCTTTATTTTAACGGGATTGTTGAGATGCGTTGCAAAAAAGTTATCCTGCGGACTGTTATCATTCTTGATTGTAACGTATTCTTCTACGATATCAACATAATCATCATCAATGACTCCGGGGATAAGCAGATTATCGCCCCTTTTCACCTTCTTAACCTGGATTTTAGCTTTTTCTTTTAACTGCGGAGTCTTAAACCCGAGAATAGGGGGCATTCCCATATTTTGTACGGATGCCGTCGGCTTAGCGACCGCCATCTGCGGACGCACGTCCATATTCGTAATGTTATTAATCATACCTACCTAACCTATATTTATCTAACCTTACTTATATAAAGTATTTGTTTTAAGAAAAATTGCTTTTTTAAAGAAAATAAACTAAAAAACCGTTACAAAAATTTACAAACTATTGCCCTGCAGTCTATTGCAAACAAATTATTATTTGATACGATATATTCAGAGATTGTAACAAAAATTTACTTAATATTTCTTAATATTTAAGAAAAAAGGGTTAATTTTTTTTATGTGTGTATTTTTATATATATAGAAGTTATGTGTGTAAGGAGTCGTTTATGAAAATCAACGCAATCGGAACAGATTATACTGGTTTGAAAGTCTCAAAAGCC
>CALVEE010000080.1 GCA_944326495.1 Candidatus Gastranaerophilales bacterium
AAAGAGAATTCTCTTAAACGTGCTAAAGCTGCTATAAAATAGTAGAGTTTAAATAATGGGCGCGGGGATTTTCCCCGCGCCCATTATTTTTTTATTAATATCTTGTTTTAAAAGTTCCTCTTCTGTTTCCGAAGTTGTCGTACATAACTCCGCGGCCTCCGGGGTAAGTTCTAAAAGCCCCCGTCCTATTGCCGTACTGGTCATAGGAATAGGCTTGCCCGTTGGATAGAGTCCTTATTGTACCGACTTTATTACCGGAATTATCAAAAACATTGGTATGCCCTCCGGCAGTTTTTCTAAAAACTTTTGTTCTCGCTCCATTTTGGTCATAAAGAACATTCGTACCATTTGAATATTCTCTTATACGTCCTTTTCTGTTACCCATATTATCATACATGTTATAACCGCTCGCGGAGCGTCTTAGAATACTTCTTTGTTCCCCTTGAGGACTGTAAGTATATATGGACTCTGAAAAAACTGCAGGAGCCAGAATACTAAAGATTATAAAAGATATTATAAATTTTTTCATATTAATATTATAACAAACTTTTCTAAACCTTTAATCCCTAAGCGGCTATACCCAGACAAAGAAAATCTTATGCTGTTATAACACCTTCTCTGATTAACTGCTCTTTGATTTCTCTTTTAGTCTGGAATTCCTTGCCTGATTTATCTGAATATCTTTTGAGAAGCATTGCAGCCGGTGTTATTACGCCTAAGGCCAATATACAAGCTCCAATATTACCTATAATCGATTTTCTTTTCAATTTTCTTACACCGCTAAAGAACTTATCGGAAGTTTCACCCTTGGTAAGAGCATCTTTATATTGACCGTAAAGTTCCGCTATTTTATCTTTTACACCTTTTACTTCTTCTAAATCAATAAATTCTCTTGTGTCAATTTTATCAGTGTTTTTTAGAAGTTTTATAATATCAGATTTTTGGGCCGCTTTAATAACTTTATTTTCAGGGTTTTTGTGTATAAATTCATACAAACTTTCTTTTGAGTTGTTTGCCGTTTCAAATTCTTTAATACTTTTCAGGATGGAGCCGTCCTCAAAAGATTTCTTAAGCGCCTCTCCTTCTAAAACTCTTGCATCCAGCGTAATAGATTTATTATGTTTTTTCTTAGCCGAGTTTTCCATCCATTGCTGAATTTTCTTTCCGGCAAAATATAAGAAAAACAAACAAGAGCCCTCTTTTATGGCATAGCCGGCAAATTCCTGCGCGTTTCTGGCATCTGTTAATCTTTCGGTCGTAATAAATCCGTCTAATATATACATATTTTTAACAGGGGAAAATGCAAACTCTTCCACTATTCTTCCAATCCCTTTAAATGACGGGTTTTGAGAATTCTGTTTAATCTCTTCCTGTTTTTTCTGTTTCTCTTGATATTCTTTAATTAAATTTTTTCTAATCTGCTGATGCGTGTAATACTGTTTTAGTCTTGTAAAACCAATATAAGCAGCGGCCGCCGTCAGAGTTGAAAATACAAACTTAGAAGCAGCTAAATTTTTAAACAATCTTTTGTTTTTTTCAGCTTTTTCTAAACTTTTTTTAATATCATCAGTCGGTGCAAATTCTTTTAATTTCTTAAAAAGCTCCATATCCTTTAGGTTTCTGGGGTCGATTTTGGCATCCAGTCCGAAAGCTTTAAAAACAGTTTTATCAAAAATCCATCTTAATCCGGGAATTCCGCCGAGCCAGAGCGCTTCTGTTCCAAACTCATCTATAAATCTGTCAACACCTTCTTCTTTTCCGGTAATATATGAACCCGTTGTCATGCCTATGCATTGCGTACCATCTTTTACGGCTAAAGGTATAAGTGAATTGGGGTTACCCAATGTAGAGTATATTTTTGCTGCATTCCATATCATATAGCCTACAACCCCCATTTCAAATTCATTAATTTTTTACTGTGTTTGTTCATACTGCGACCTTCCTTTCAATTTAAATCACATCAAGAATAAAAATTGCTAACCTATTAACAAATTTTTACAAATAAAAGACTAAAAAAAGAACTTCCTGCTTATAGGAAGTTCTTTTTGATTTATTTCAAACCTTAAGTTCAGCCTACAAGTTCGGTATCGTCCGTCTCGGAAGCCTTAACCATAATTGCGTGCTCAACAGGATTTTCTTTTTTGTAAGCATTTTCGTTAACAGCTTCCTCAAACCCAAACTCGTCTCGGGCTTTCTTCATTTGCATCTCATCAACTAATTTTTTAGCCAATTCAGCAATTTCATAAACTAATTTATAGCGATTATCTGTATTTTCATTTAATTCCCATGCTACTTTAATAATCTGATCCATTATTTACCTCATTCACTGTTTTCCTTGATTGTATAACACACATAAACATTTGTCCAGAGTTTAATCTTAACATTTTGTAATAAAAAACTCTATTTTAGATTTGTTATGTAAAATTTTGTAACTATTTATTCTAAAACTCTAAAGTTTTTGAAAAAAATGCCGTAAATTTAATCAAAGATTATCTAATGTAACACAATAGGTATTGAGTTACATTCAAGACAAAGAAACCACAAGAACAAATAATGAAAGTAGCTTTATGGCAATCGTTAATTACAATAATACTTATAATCCTTACTCCAGAACTTTATATTCCGGTTCTACATTATCAGCGGGTTATTGTGGTAGGCTAAGCTCTGTTGGATATATAGGTTCATTGGGGTCACTTTATAATACTGGTTCTGCAGGAAATGCTGGCTCATTTGGATCTGTAAGTTCTTCTGGCAGCATGATGCCAAATATTTCCAATAGCTTGTCTGCAAATGAAATGATTATTTTTAATAAATTTGTTAACAGTGGTATGAATGAAGATAAAGTTTCTCTTGTTTTTGATAAACTTGCTGACTTTATGGATGGGAAAATATCAGCACAGTATGCAGTAAGAAGACTTAAATTTTACGGCATACATGCAATACAAATCAATGCCCAGGATTCACCTACAATAAAGTTTACATATAGAAATAAAACATACACATTTACGTCTTATAAATCAAACGATAACCAAGCAAATCTTCAAATGTATTCCTCTTCAGAGCTTCAAAGTTACGGGAAATTAAATTTTTCCGACAGTATGCTCAATGAATACTTTAATTTAGTCTATGAAGATTCTGATGGAACAAAAATGTACACTTTCAAAACAGATTGCGGATATAACAGTCCGGAGGAATTATCGGAGGCTCTTTTTAATAAGTATAAAGAAGATTTGATTCTTGATAATTTCCTGAATAATAAAAACAGAGAAACTGATACTTCTGCTACTCAATTTTGGCGAGTAGGAAATAGAACTATAAGACAAGAAAACTATGCAAGCTATATAGAAAAAATTGGTTTAGCTGAAGGCGAAGATGCTAAAAAGCTGAGAGCAGAAGCTCTGGATAAACTTGTAGTAGATTTTACAAGCGGGAATTTAACAACCGACCAAGCTATAATGCTTTTGAATACAATTGGTGTTACTGAGCAAAATCTAAACGAAACCCAAAACGGCATGTTTGAATTGTCATTCAAATATGATAACAAGAGTTATATATTACGTTGTAATAAAGCAGCCGCAGAGCGTTCAACTGACGGAGTTCAGCAGCAAACATATACATATAGTGAATTACAGAATATGCTTGGAGGCTCTGAGCTTGATAAAAATTTACTAAACGAATATTTTATTCAGTCCGTCGAGGTGAACTCAACAATTGCAAGCTATAGCCTAAAAGAAGGAAAAAATATTGAAACATTTATATCAGCTAGTGAAAAGCAGCAATCAACGTCCAATTCTAATATTGCAGAAAATTGGCAGGATTTTCTAGATAATGGTAATTATGACAAACTGATAAAATATTATGCAGATCCAAACAGCATTACTCCAGACGAAATTGTTTCAATATATAAAGACCTGAATAATATATTGAATTCCGGAAATCTTAATGATGAAGAACAACAATCATTACTTCTGGAAAATAAAAGAACTATACAGAGCTTGGTTTATAAAACTCTAACCGGCAACACTTGGAACAAAGATGAGAATACTTTTGCAAGAGGTATTTTTCTGAACTTTAATGACGAACAATTTGCATATACCATAATGTGTGGCATGGATGATATTTTCCATATGTCAGATTCACAAAAAGAAATATTAATGAAATATATTCAAAACCCCACAGAGACTTATGATGATATGGACAATTTATACCTTAAAATAGCAGACATATTAGAAGCAACGCAAGACAATAGCGGTAATATCCAGGATACAGATTATATAAAAGAAGTCTTTACTACTGCATATCCGAATGATAATAATTCCGACTTTTTATGCCGTGATTTATATGAAATCTATAACCAACAATATGGCATAGATCAAGAAACATTCAGACAGATTTATCAACTAG
>CALVEE010000081.1 GCA_944326495.1 Candidatus Gastranaerophilales bacterium
TATATTCCGGAGGACGTAAAAACAGACAGACTTGCAAGGCTTAATGAACATAACCGTGAATGCTGTCTAAAATCTAATCAAAAATACATCGGACGGGAAATGGAAGTTTTGATAGAAAAATTTGAGAAGGTAAATGGAGAAGATGGAAGTACAAATATCATCTCCGGTAGAACCAGAAATAATAAGATTGTCCATATTCCGTATGATAAAGACCTTACAGGGGAATTTATCAATGTAAGAATAACTTCTGCCCGCACCTGGTATTTGAGAGGCGAAATGATATAATGAAAAACATAAGACAATCAAATGTAAATATACATAAAGACGCTTGGGTTGAGATTAATCTGGAGTCTCTGGCGCAGAATATTATAGAGATTAAAAAAGGTATTCCTGCAGATAAAAAGTTTATGGCAATTGTAAAAGCTGATGCGTACGGACATGGTGCTTCTATGATGGCGCAGACGATGCTGGCGTCCGGTGTTGATGCTTTTGGGGTTTCTTCCGTTGATGAAGGATTGGATTTAAGGAATGCAAAAATAAAAGCTCCTATTCTGGTTGTCGGAGCAATTCCTTTGTGGGCAGTAGAGAGTGCTGCACAAAACGATATTGCATTTTCAATTTTTAACGATGAGCACTTGAAAGCATGCAGGGAAGTCTATGAAAGAACCGGCATTAAACCGAAAGTCCATGTAAAAATAGATACCGGCATGAACAGGATTGGTGTTCGTTCTGAAAATGCGGTTGAATATATAAATAAAGTCAGAAATTCCGCATATTTGGATTTTGAAGGTATATTTACACATTTGGCTTCCGCTGAAGAGCCGGATGAAACTGAAAAACAGGTGGAGCGCTGGCACAGTGTTATTGATAATATTGACACAACCGGCTTGATTTTGCATATTCAAAATACTGTCGGAACTTTTGCATATAATATCAAATCAAATATGGTCAGAGTCGGAATTTCGCTCTACGGGCTTTATCCGGATTTGCCCCCGAAAGTTAATTACAAGCCCAAACTCAAACAGGTTATGGGATTAAAAGGCAGAATAACAAATATCCACGAGGTGAAAGAAGGAGAAGGGGTCAGCTATTCTCATAAGTTTATAGCTTACGAACCGACAAGAGTTGCTACAATTCCTATAGGTTACGCGGATGGTGTATCAAGAAACCTTTCTAACAAAATCTACGGGCTTTTAAACGGACAAAAAGTCCGCCAAATCGGAAATATTACGATGGATCAGATGATGTTTGATATTGGTGATATTGAAGCACGCCCGGGAGATGTTATAACTCTTTTAGATGACAAAGATTTATCCCTTGATAATTGGGCAGAAATATTAGATACTATTAATTATGAATTAACCTGCAGGCTCAAGGTAAGATTGCCTAGAGTTTATGTAAGATAGGAGCATTTTATGAAAAAGTTTTTAATATTAATGGCATTATTATCATTACCGGTTTTGGCAGAAGAAAGCCCATTTGAAAACCTTTCTCAGTATTTTAATTACCTGCCTAATGCCGTTCACAACAACTGGACTCCGTATAAGGCCGATAAGGATTATGAAGTAACTGTTCAATTCCGCGTAAAGAAAAACGGAGAAATTACTGAACCTACAATTGTAAATTCGACAGAAGAGAAAGCTAATAAATCTGTACTTGACGCTGTAAAATCCGGTGCACCTTACAAGCCTCTGCCGGATAAATTCCCGGGAGACAGTGTAAATACTCAAGTACAGCTCAAATACATAAAACAATCACTTCCGGACAAGACTGTTGGTTAAGTTATAAATAATTTCAAGCTTTTCAGCATCATCTGCTATTAAAGAGATATTCTGGTTGATATTTTTTATTAAATCGACCGGATCTTTTACATTATTTGTTGCAAACAGCTCTTCTGATGTAATATCAAGCGCTGAAAGAAGCTTGTCGAGAGTTTCTGCTGTGACAAAATTTTCACCAAGCTCAATACTGCTAAGCGCCCTTTGAGAAATATCTGCCATTTCAGAGAGCTTATCCTGTGTATAACCTTTAGCCATACGGATTTTTTTTATTTTCTTGCCCAGTTCTTTTTTTATACCCATAATTTACAACTTTAGCTTCATAAATACACTTGATTTAGTATTAACATGTATTTTATATTAAGTTTTGTGAAGCTGAAATACATTGTAAATTCTGAATTACGAGAATTTAGTATTTTAAATTGTAAAATTTAAGCAATTTTTTGAAACAGAAATACTTTATATAAACATAACACGAGAAAAAGCTTTTTCAAAGGACAGAGAAAAAAAAAGAAAAACAGTAGTACACAGGAAAAAAGGAGAAAAAATTATGACAAACCCACAAATCAAACCGGAAGCAAGAGTTCAAATTTATGAAGGAATGAGCGTTGAAACAGTAAAAAAAGAAGGCTCTACAGGACAAAAAATAGCGGTACCATTATTTGATAATGATGGAAATGGAAAACTCGAAGGTTATGAAGTTACAAGAATGAATCGCTGTAATTTTAAATCTGAGTCGGGCAAATTAACTATTTTTGAGAACAGAGAAGACGGAAAGCGCAGGGAAATGGAAATCAAATATGGAAGTCTGGAAGAGCTATATTCCTTTGCCCCATCTGGCAGAGCTTTAAACGACATGAACCATTTTTTCTTTGGGCATTATGAAAAAAATGGGAAAAAATATCATAAACATAGCTTTAGTAAAGTTGCTGACTATGAAAAGATTTCTATCGATATGTCAAATGCAAAAGTAACTGTTCAAGGGGCAGAAGGTAATCTATATGCTCGTGATATAGAGCTTTCAGTGAAGGATTCTGATCTTGAAAAAATCTCAATAAAAGGAGGCAAGTTGAAACTTGAGAACGTAAAAGATGAAGGGCTGCTCTGGGATTCTGCAACAGAAGTTAAATCAGACGGAAAAACTGTCGTAAGTGCTGATGCAAACTCAAAATATGAAGTAAGCAAAAAAGAAGAATAATAGAAAATATTTTTATACTCAAATTTAAAGTGGCAGAATTTGCAAGGTTCTGTCACTTTTATTAATTGCTTTCTAATATACGGGATACGGGGAGATTCCCTCTCCTAACAGGAGAGGGTTAGAGTGAGGTGTCAATCTTCTACAAAAAATAGGGGTAAAGGGGTAAATGATACTGATGATACCCAATATAAAAAATAAAAAGTTATTGTCGGGCAATGCCCGACCTACTATTATGATTAAGAACAATTTTTGCTTGCTGTATCTCTCTATTCTTAAACTGCCCCTCTGCTTTTGTTTTATTGTTGGGTTTCACCCAACCTACTCGTTCTTCCCTCTTGTAGTTTTACCTTTGAGGGAGACACGGCGGTTTAATCTCAACCGGTAGTCTCATAAAATGTCTCCCGATATGAAACTTATATATTTACCCCTTTACATTTACCCCCTTTTGTAGTAATTATAAGCATGTAAAGAGGCTTTGACCTCTATCTGGAAAGAAAGAAGGAGAACTCAAATGAGTGAAAGAAGATTAGTCGGAACAGGCGAAATGTTCAAAAAAGCATTAGCTGGCGGTTATGCTATCGGTGCTTACAACGTTAACAACATGGAAATCTTGCAGGCTATTGCAGAAGCAGCTGAAGAAACAAGATCACCAATCATTCTTCAAGTTTCAGCAGGTGCAAGAAAGTATGCTAATCAAACTTACTTAATCAAGTTAGTTGAAGCAGCTTTAGCAACAACTACTG
>CALVEE010000082.1 GCA_944326495.1 Candidatus Gastranaerophilales bacterium
TTTTAACACAGAGGGAACGACGCCAAGCATGCCGCATTCCTTCCCCTGCACTACTGTCCGAGATAAATTTTAGGAGTAAAAAATATTAACCCAATCCCTATATAAAACCCTCCCCGAAATCAAAGATTTCGACCCTGTCTTGGATTTGCTCCATGCTCCCGGAGTGTCGCCTATAAGCCTATACGGCTTATCCGGCTCCATCCGCTCGCTATCCGGACTCACGTCCGTCCGCAAATCTGCTCCCACAAGGGGCGGGTAGGCTTCACGCCTGGCGTGGCGGTTCCCTCGCCCCTTGCGGGAGAGGGAAGAATTTCAAGTTGAGTGTAAACGAAACTTAGAAATTCGGGTGAGGGGTCCTTTTTATGTCTAGACATTAGGGAATGTGCCACAATTGCAGAACAGTAGGTCAGGCACTGCCTGACATTAACTCTTGACCAACAATAATTGATAATTATATTATCTAAACAAACTGCTCTTTTAAATTCACTTTATAGTTTTTTATTCACCCCTATGGGTTGCCCCCTCACCGCATCCGTAGTTTTCGGCACAGCCTCAAACACGGCTGCTCCTCTCCTGTAAGGAGAGGAAAACATTGTTTTTATTTGAACGCTTATGATAACTAATAAAGAGTAGTGTTCCAATTATCACCCACCCCAGCCCTCCCTCAAAAGGGAGGGAGAGCGTCAAGTATGTAGCATTCCTTCCCTAGTGCGGGAGCGGATTTGCGGACGGAGGGGTAAATGTATACTCCGGATAGCGAACAGACTGAACCTGCTAAGCCGTGAGGCTTAAAGGTGAAGCTCTGTGAGCGTGGAGCAAATCCAAGACAAGGTTAGGATGGGTGCTATCCCGCAAGGGAGAAATATTTACTCCGGAATAACCGGCATATTTAAATCATAAAAAAATCCTCTAAACAGTTGATAACAAAAGGAAAAAAATGTATAATAATGAAAAGAAAATAATTGGGGAGATTAGGGTCTCATGTTCAACAACATTAATGATAATAATACTTATAATTCTCAACTTGGCAACGCGTCCAATGTTATTAACCTGAATGCAATCCGCTTTAATCTTCAAAAGAGCGGCTACAGTACAAATCCTTATGTGGACAAAACCGAAATCTCTGCAAATGCTATGGAATTGTTCCAGAGAGATCTGGATATTAACAAATTTAACAAGATTGCGATAAGCGATTTAGGTGATAATTCGCATTTAGATAAGATGAAAGAATTGTTTAATGACGGAGTTGTTGATGTTTACGAGGATGATGTGCTAAGTGAGCTTGTAACGAATTCTAAATTATGGGATGATTTAGAACTCTAAATGTGATAGAATTAAGCTATGGCATCGTCGGATTATTATATTGTTGACAATTCTGATATTGAAAACCAAAAACTTGAGGCAGCAAAAAATCATTACTTGAAAGGGGATTATTCTGCAGCTTTAAAGCTTTATTTAACGATGCTTAATACAAGTATTTCTTATAAGCTTTATTATGAAATCGGAAGATGCTATTATAAGCTGAAAGATTTTTTGCCTGCAGAGGAGTATTTCAAAAAATCCATAGGGCTGGAAAGCTTAAAAAATCCTTCTTTTCTTTATTTAGGAAATATATATTATAAAAGAGAAGATATCAAAAATGCGATAGAAAATTGGGCTTCGGCTTACGCATATAAACCTGATGATGAAGCTGTCTGCTTAAACCTTGCAACTTCTTATTTTTCTAAAAAAATGAATTTTCAATCAGTTTTCTATTACAAAAAGTACCTTAAATATGCGAAAGACAAAAACAGGGCATACTTTGTCATAAAAAATACGATTGATAATTATGAAAAACAAGCCGATGAACTTACGCAAAAGGCACAGAGGGCGATTTCCGCAAAGAACAATAAACAGGCAATAGAGTATTTAAACACAGCCGGAAAAATTATGCCGGTAAAATTTGATATTAATCTTCTTTTGGGGAAATTATATCTTGAAGAAAATGACAACATGCATTCTATGATTTATCTGAAACGTGCGCTTTGTACTGACAGCAAATCTCTTGATGTTTTGCAGAATTTATCTTCAGTTTTTATCAATCTCGGCGATTATACTGCTGCTTATTGCGCAATGCGCAGACTGCTTCCGCTTGTTATTCATAATCAGCAGGAATATTTAAAAACATTGCAAATGGTGAAAGATTTGGACTCCTCATTCGACGAATTAAGCTATCAAGGCCACAAAGAATGGGCTGATAAGTATTATAATGACAATAACTATCATATGGCGCTTATTGAGTATGAAAATTGTGCTATTTTAAAAGAACAGGTTCAGGGTGATATTGAAAAAAGAATTGAAAAAATAAAATCTTTCTTAAATCCTGAAGAAAGAATTGTAAAAGCCTGCATTGAAAAAGGAAGCGAACTTTATGCTGACGGGGATTACAAGAATTCAAATAAGTATTTTTCAAAAGTCATGCTCTTTACAAATGAGAATTCAGCAGAGTATAAGTATGCAAAAGCACGGGTTATGAATGTTTAAAAAACTAAAGAAATTTTTTTACCTCTATATTTTAAGGAAAAAATATTACAGAACAGGCACCTGCCTCGGCTGCGGAAGATGCTGCCAGAAGATTTATGTCAAACACAAAAACGTTATACAAACAGAAGAAGAATTCAAAAAATTACAGCTTCTCCATCCTTTTTACACCTATCTTAAAATTATAGACAAAGATGAGACGGGGCTTGTATTTGAGTGCACAAAACTTGATAAAACAACAAACAAATGTACAATTCACCGCACCCGTCCCGGAATCTGCCGGCGGTATCCGCAGGAAGAATTATTCAACATGGGCGGAACTCTTGCCGAACACTGCGGATACCGCCTTGAACCCATAGAAAGTTTTGAAGAGGTATTCAATAAAGTTTCTAAAAAATTAAATAAACGTTAAGTTTTCTTGATTTTTCAAAATTACCATTAAAATAAGATTAGGGGTAAATATAATAGAATGTAGTATCCCCCTACGGAGTTATAGATATGATTGATTTTGAAAAATTTACGAACTATTCACAGGAAATTATTTTTGCGGCAAACGCGAAGAAGGATTATTACAAGAATTCTGAAGTACAGCCGGAACATATTGTTATGGCAATGATTGAGGATAAAGGAATTGCTAAAGATTATTTAGAGGAGCTTAAACTCCTTAACCAGAACTTTATCAATGCAGTTGCAGCCAGGATTA
>CALVEE010000083.1 GCA_944326495.1 Candidatus Gastranaerophilales bacterium
TGGGGATGGAATTATTCAAGAATTCTCTGATAGCATTTTCTCTCGCATTATTAGGAATTATTGCATACTTAACCTTTAGATTTCAGTTTGATTATGCATTTGCAGCAATTTTAGGGCTTGTACACGACGCAATATTTGTATGCGGTGTATTCTCAATTTTGGGATTGTTATACGATGTTCAAATTGATGCACTATTTATAACAGCACTGCTTACAGTAATCGGTTTTTCTGTCCATGATACAATCGTTGTATTTGATAGGGTTCGGGAAAACCTGAAATATTATTCTAAGAAAATGACATTCAGTGAAATTATGAATGCAAGTATTAACCAGACTCTTGCAAGAAGTATTAATACATCTCTTACAACATTATTAACACTTACTGCATTGTACTTTTTCGGCGGAGTTACAACAAAAGATTTCGTTCTTGCTATGATTTTAGGTATAGCAGTCGGAACGTATTCAAGTATATTCTTCTATTCAACTCTTGTTGATATTTGGGAAGACAGAAAATTATCAACAAAAACTGTTTCAGCGTAGGCTTAAGAGTTTTTAAAGCGGTCCGGATTTTTTCAAAAATCCGGACCGCTTTTTATATTGAATAAAAACCGAATAATAAACTATGCTTCAATAATTTTCATAAGTCTATCCCAAACTTCGTCAATTGAACCGTTTGCATCTATTTTATACAGAACTCCTTTTTTTTCATAGAATTCAACCAGAGGTGCTGTTTCTCTAAAATATGTTTCAAAACGTGCTTTTGCGGTTTCTTCATTATCATCGGCTCTCGTTTTTAACCCTGTTCCGCACTTATCACAAACATTTTCAACCTTTGCCGGTTTAAATCTTGTATTATAAATCTCACCACACTTAGGACAAGACTGGCGGCAGACAATTCTGTCAATAAGGATTTGTGTATCAATATCAAAATAAATCGCCTTAAATGATACTTCCCCGCCTTTATCTACTTCTGCATTAATTTTCTCAAGCATTTCAGCCTGCTCAAGGCTTCTCGGATAACCATCCAGCACATAGCCGTTTTTGCAGTCGTCACCTGCAAGTTTTTTTGCAATAATTTTTCCTACCAAATCAGCAGGTACAAGCTGGCCTTTATCAATAAAAGATTTTGCAAATTTTCCCTCTTCCGTTCCGTTAGCAATTTCAGCCCTCAATAATGAACCGGTATCAACATGCGGAAAACCTAAATATTCCGATAATCTGTTTGTTTGAGTTCCTTTTCCGCATGCAGGAGGCCCGAGGAAAATAAGTTCTTTTTTAATCATATAAAATCTCCTTCTTCTTTTCAGTACAATTATAAAACTTTTTTAAAAAAAAGTATAGATAAAACAGGAAAATTTGGTTTAAAAAGGTTATAATAAAACATTTTCTATAAACTTATCAACTTCTAAACTCCATTTAGCCCCCATAAGGCATTAGTGTCCAAATAAAAATCAAAGCTTGCAACACTCCTCGCCCTGCGGGCGAGGATAAAATTTCAATACGAAACGCCAGTTGAGTATTAGAAATTCTTGGTGAGGGGGCTGTCACGTCAGGGGTTTTGTCAGCTGGGCATACCTTCTTAACAATAACTTTAATCAGCACCCACCCCAGCCCTGTCTTGGATTTGCTTCACGCTCACAGAGCTTCTCCTTTAAGCCTCACAGCTTAGTCGGTTCAGTCTGTTCGCTATCCGGACTTACGTCCGTTCGCAAATCCGCTCCCTCAAAAGGGAGGGAGTTGTGCCAAGCTTTCAGTAGTAGTAGGTCAGGCATTGCCTGACATTAACTTATTTCCCACATTACAGGTTAGATTTTACTTTTACTTACAGAACCGCCCCCTCACCGCATCCGTAGTTTTCGGCACGGCCTCAAACACGGCTGCTCCTCTCCCGTAAGGAGAGGGAATAGCACTTTCTTTTATGGTTCAAGCAATATCTGAAAATTAAACACAAAACTTCTCCACATGCCAACATCGTTACAAAACTTAACCCGACTTCAATAGCATGCAAACTTTCTGGGGGCATGGGTTTTCATGATTTAAAACGCTGCAAGCATGCAGGCATGGGAAATTAGCATGCCCCCAAAAGGCAGACAGCAATAATTACAGCGCTTTGCCAGCTTTGTAAGAAAACTTTACAATAGCCCGTAAATGGGTTGTAAAAGCTTTCTTAGGCCATATAATAGAAATAGTTGAAGAAAACAAAATCACAAACAAATAAATATATTGGGAGGAATAAGTGTTTAAGAGTCGTGATATGGGGAGAGCTATTGCTGTAAAGAGATGGACACCTACAGCATTAGAATGTTATAAACGTGGCTGCGTATGCGAAGGCTGCTTCTATAGTGACTTTTTCAGCGCCACCGCGCAGAAGTGTCAGATGAAAGCCGCTGTTCTGGAGCTTGTCAGAACAATTGGTGCTCCAAATGTTGATATACCGCAGATTATAGATTAGCCTCTTTAAAAATATCCTAAAATGTAGTACAATAGAAAGGTAGTACATTAGGAGGTGTAAATGCATATACACGTAAACGGTAAAAACATTGAAATCACTGACGCAATCAAAGCTTACGTCAAAGAGAAAATCGGGAGAGTTGCAAACCATTATGACCAGATTACAGGCATTGATGTTATTCTTTCGGTTATCAAAAACCCGGCAGCTACGGGTAAACACGTTGCAGAGGTTTCCTGCAAAATGAACACCGGTGTAGTACACTGCGAAGAATCCGCTGAATCAATGTACGCTAGTATTGATTTACTTGCTGATAAACTCGCAAGACAGGTTAAAAAGTTTAAAGACAAAGCTTTAACCTCCGGCGGCAAAGAAACAATCAGAAACACTGAAGTTAGAGATTTGGAAGAGGCTGTAGAGAGTTAACGGCCGCTATTTAGAAAATGATTAATGATAAAAAAGTTATAGTAATAATGCCTGCGTATAATGCAGAGAAAACTTTAGAAAAAACTTATAATGAGATTTATCAAAATTTCGTCGACGAGATTATCCTTGTCGACGATTTCTCTTCTGATGAAACCAAAGAGATAGCAAAACGCCTTAATATAACAACGATTGTGCACGAAAAGAACAAAGGCTACGGTGCTAACCAGAAATCCTGTTACAGAGCTGCGCTAAAGGCAGGGGCGGATATTGTTATTATGCTCCATCCGGATTATCAGTATACGCCGAAACTTATTCCTGCAATTGCCTCAATGATGGCATTTGATGAGTATGATGCAGTAATAGCTTCAAGAATGCTCGGAAATTCCGCTTTAAAAGGCGGAATGCCTTTATACAAATTTATTTCAAACAGGTTTCTTACAGAGTTTGAAAATATGGTTACGGGAGAAAAACTTTCCGAGTATCATACCGGTTTTAGAGGTTTCACAAGGAAAATTCTGGAGAATTTACCGCTGGAAGATTGCAGCGACGATTTTATTTTTGATAATCAAATGCTTGCACTTATTCTCTATAACGGTTATAAAATCGGCGAGATTTCCTGCCCTACCAAGTATTTTGCAGAAGCTTCTTCAATAAATTTTGTCCGCTCCTGCAAATACGGACTTGAGGTTTTGCTTGTAAGCCTGCAATACAGATTAGCTAAAATGGGATTGGGTATTAAGTTATTCTCCAAGAGCGGGAGAAATTTAGATACAGAAAAAGAAATTGAATATTATTATAAAAGGACAGTATGAAAATAGTTTTAGCATCATCAAATGAACATAAAGTAAAAGAGATTAATGAAATAAGCTTAGGCGAAGGAATTGAATTTATCCTACCTCCAGCGGGTTTTAATCCGGTAGAAAACGGCACAACTTTTGAAGAGAACTCTCTTATAAAAGCCCTTGAGGCGTGGAAACTATCTAAAACCTGGACACTTGCGGATGATTCAGGTTTATGCATAGACTCACTCGGCGGAAAGCCGGGGATTTATTCGGCGCGGTACGCAGAAACGCCGCAAAAACGTATTGAACGCGTTTTAAAAGAGATGGAAGGGGTTGAAAACAGAAAAGCCCATTTCGCCTGCTGTATGACTTTAATTAATCCTGAAGGAAAAGTAGAGCGGGCTTACACAGGAATATGCGAAGGCTCAATAGGTTTTGAGCCGCGCGGGAACAACGGCTTTGGCTATGACCCGATATTTCTTGTAGAAAAATCAGAAAAAACAATGGCAGAATTAAGCGATAATGAAAAAAATCACGTTTCGCACAGATTTAGAGCCTTGAGACAAATTCTAAAATTTATTAACGAATTTCATTTGGCTGAAAGCGTGTAAAATTATTCAAATAATTCCCTATAGGAAGCATATTATTTGTTTTATCATACATTTCACTGGGGCCTAAGCCTGCTCTTTCCTGGGCTTCTATTTTAGCATTATATTCGCTGTTTTTCTGATACTGTTTAACTTTAACTTCCTGATAACAACTAAGCTTGGCATCATTATCTTCCATTGCTCTGCATTCTTCTATAGAGCTTTCAAAATCAGCTCTTCTCTGATACCAGTAAGAAACCGTCTCATTTAATTTTCCAATCCCTTTCGGCTCCTCAACATCAGCATACGCAGGCGGCGCAAAATCTTTCCATTCAGGTTCAGTCAGGCCTTCTAAGGAAACAACCTCGTTTGCAAAAACTCCTAATGGTAATAAAAATGCTAATAATACAAAAATTTTCTTCATCTATCTTAACCCCTTTTTAGAAATTATACCATTTATCCAAGAGGTTTAGCAAGAAATAAAAAATTAGAATATAATATCTTGATAACCTGTAAGAACTCTTTGAATATATAAATAATTCTTCTTTATAAAATAAATAACTTGATAATGTTCTGCAACCACCGCGCATCTGACTTCCCGCACTATAAATTTTGATTTTATAACACCGCTTTTAGGAAACAAGGCTAACGTTTCAAATTTTTTTTCAAAGATATCAATCATTTCAAGTGCTTTATTAATATTATCTTGAGCTATAAAATCGAAAATATTTTGCATATCTTCTTCGGCAGACGGTGTTACGATAATTTCAAGTTTATGCATATTTTTGTCTTAAGTCATCAAATACTTCTTTACTATTCCTGCCCTTCCCTGCTTCCATTTCCTGCCAGCCCTTTTCAATTTCGGCATTTAATTGATTAATTCGCTCTATTGAAATATTGTTATCAACAAAAGCAAATTGGATAGCAAAAAGAACTGCTTCGTCCATTGTGTTAAAAACACCTTCTGCGACTTTGGCTTTTAAAATGTTTTCAATACTATGCGGCAAAGAAACATCCATATCTAGTCCTTTTTTAATTTAACTTCAATATTTATATTATATCAGAGTTTGAAAAGAAGTTCAATTTACATATCTGCATTAATATCTTGATATAGACTCATTCTTATATCGTAAAATAAAGAGGTTAAAGGAGAAAGATATGCATAAAGAATATAAATATATCGACACAAATTCAAAAGAGTTATGTGATATAAGAACAAAAGCAAGGGCTTTGCTGAAAGAATTTGACGCTCTTGATTTTGATGAGACAGAAAAAAAGCAGCAAATTCTTAAACAACTATTCGGCTCAATAGGGGAAAATGTTCCGATTGATGAAAAATTTCACTGTGAATACGGAAAAAATATTTTTATCGGAAATGATGTTATAATAGGTCCAAATTGTATTTTTGTTGATAATGAAAAAATTACTATCGGCAATTGTGTTATGATTGCACCTAATGTCCAGATTTATACATCTTATCATCCTGTTCTTCCGGAAGAACGATATATTTTCAATAGAGCTTCTGATAATCCGATTTATTATAATACCTGTGCAGACCCTGTAATTATTAAGGATGGCGTTTGGATTGGCGGAGGAGCAATAATTCTTCCCGGTGTAACGATAGGGCAAAACAGATAAATTTTTACCTGATGCGCTAAACAATATCCCTCAACTTGTTATTGCTCAAGAAGAAGATACTCCAATAGCTTTTATGGGAATTGAGGGACAAAAACTTGAAATGCTTTTTGTAACCGCAGAAAAACGCGGCAAAGGTATCGGCAAAAAGCTTATTGAATATGGTATCAAAAACTTTTCAATAAATGAATTGACAGTTAACGAACAAAATCCGCAGGCAAAAGGTTTTTACGAACATCTTGGATTTCAGGTCTATAAAAAATCAGAAACAGATGAACAGGGAAAACCTTACCCTATTTTGTATATGCGGTTAACAAAATAAGCGGACGACGAGACTCACTGTGTCTGTTTGCGCGCAGGAAAAGGTGACTAAATGTCATGTTTTCCGTGAAGTTTAATATTAATTTTGGCGGCCAACAGAAGCAAATAGAAGGAGCAGCGTATATAAAAGAATAGTCTGTTTTATTGTTTTGCACAGACAGTTTGTGTGTATTATGCTAAAATTAATAGTATGAAAGAATATTCAGATTTTAGAGAGTTTTATAATTTTTGTATTTCGTTAATTAAAAATTATTCTGAATTTTGTGAAGATTTTTCTAATTTAGAAAAGATAAAATATATTAGAGAAAATTCTGACAAAAACATTTTAAATTGTTATTATATAGCTGGTAAAATCTCACAAGAATCTGCAAGGACAATAGAAAGCAAAACGAATATTTTAAAATTATCAGTGGATAATATGATTAAGAATTTAATTGAGCATCCTGAAATCACAATTAATGAATATCAAAATATTGGTTTATATGTAAGAAATGCTGATTATATTTTGAAAAAGAATAATAAAAATCTGATTTACTTTAAAATTGATAACAAAATATATCAATTTGTAATAAAAAGTACTAAAATCGGAAATGAAATATTTATTACAACATTCCACAAAGCAAGCATCAAACAACTCGCCAAAGATATATTAAGATACAAATCAATTAAAAAAGATAGTTTTGATTGTGAGGACTCGAAATATCCCTCTGTGACCTAAAGTCTCGGTATCGAGATTTACCGTATCAAAACTATCTATAAATATTATAAACCATGTTTTTAGTTTTTCAACCCCATATGAATTCGCGGAAAAATGTTTATTTTTCCGTAAATTCTTAAATTTTCATCAAGAATGCTTTTGTGATATTTTTCGGAACTGAACTTTTCCGAAAAAAACAAATTATCCGTACAACTCAAACCGAACCCAAAAGTACAGCGTACGTAAAACGTAAGTTTTACAGATGTCGCGAGGACAGTCTCGGAGTTGATTGTTTGGAAGGTTTGCTATAAAGATAAGCGGACGACGAGACTCACTGTGTCTGTTTGCGCGCAGGAAAAGGTGACTAAATGTCACGTTTTCCGTGAAGTTTAATATTAATTTCGGCGGTCAACGTGAGCAAATAGAGGGAGCGACGTACGTAAAACGTAAGTTTTACAGATGTCGCGAGGACAGTCTCGGAGTTAATTGTTTAGAAGGTTTGTTATAAAGATAAGCGGACGACGAGACTCGAACTCGCGACGTCAACCTTGGGAAGGTTGCATTCTACCACTGAATTACATCCGCTTATAAATTATGCTTTTCCTTTACGTTTATAAAAATCTTCAATAAATCCGGTATTAAAATTCCCGCTCATAAAGACTTCATCTTCAACTATTTCCTGATGGAAAGGTATAGTAGTTTTAATACCTGTTACGACGTATTCTTTAAGAGCCTGATACATTCTGCGGCGAGCTTCGTTTCTGTTTTCGCCCCAGCATATCAATTTCCCTATCATAGAATCATAGTAAGGCGGGATTGAATATCCTGGATATACATGAGAATCAACTCTTATACCAAATCCTCCTGGAGCAAA
>CALVEE010000084.1 GCA_944326495.1 Candidatus Gastranaerophilales bacterium
TGCCTGACAGAAACTGTTCTAAATTTAAACTCCTAATATTGTATTTGCCACCAAAATTACACTATTCTTTATCATAAAACCCATTTATATTCTGTTTTAGTATTTTTGTCAGGCAGTGCCTGACCTACTATTTTTTGATTTACCCCTAATTTTACCCCTCTATTCTTCGGCACGTTTGGCTTTGTAGCTGTAGCCGGCATAGATTGCAAGGCCGATAAGGAGCCATACTCCAAAATAAAGAGCAGAGGTGGATTTGTGACCGAATTTGCAGTACATAAGCCCGAGGCTTGTTAAAATCCCCAAAATCGGAAACCACGGACAGAACGGGACTTTAAACGGACGTTTTCTGTCTGGTTCCGTTTTTCTCAAAATCAATACCGCAATACAAATAATAATAAACGAAGTAAACACGCCAAAATTACAAAGCTCGGCAGACGTATTTAAATCCATAAACAGAGCACATATCATAACTATGATGCCCGCAATCCAGGTTAATATATGCGGGGTTTTGAATTTCTGATGAATTTTATTCAATGATTTAGGCAAGAACCCGTCACGGCTCATTGCAAAAAGAATTCTTGTTGCGCCCAATTGATAAATAAGAAGCACGGAAGTCAACGCGCAAAGCGCACCCACAGAAATCAATCCTGCAAACCAATCCTGCCCGATAAATCGCATCGCATGAGCCAGAGGCGCTTGAGTATCAATCGCATTCAAAGGCACAACCCCGGTTAAAACAAGAGCCGCAAGAATATAAAGAACCGTACAGATAAATAATGTTCCCATAATTGCAATCGGCAAATCTCTCTGCGGATTTTTTGTCTCTTCTGCCGCAGTTGAAATCGCATCAAACCCGATATATGCAAAGAATATAACAAAAGCGCCTGTTAAAACACCCTCAAACCCGTTTGGCGCAAAAGGAGTCCAGTTTTCGGGTTTCACATAAAACGCCCCCGCAACAATAAAAGAAAGGATTATAAACATATTAACCCCAACCATAATTGCGGCAACTTTTGTCGACTCTTTAACCCCTTTGATAAGCAAAATTGTTAATATAAGAACAATTGCAATTGCAGGAATATTAATTGCAACAGGAATATCTATTCCAAGCGGAAGATGAATAAAAGGCATTTTGTCATAAACATTCCAGCCGTATTTTCCGCTCATCTCATAAATTGTTCTGTAATCATTTCTAAGCCATAGAGGACAATTTACAATCCATGATGGAAGAATATGCTGAAACCCTTTCATAAACTGGACAAAATACCCTGTCCAGGCGCTTGCAACCGTAATATTACTGATGGCGTATTCAAGCATCAAAATCCAGCCGACCATCCACGCCATAAACTCGCCCATTGTAGCGTAAGTATAAGTATAAGCACTTCCTGCGACAGGTATCATTGCAGCAATTTCAGAATAAGAAAGCGCTGAAAATACACTTGCAATAGCCGCCAAAATCATAGAAATTACAATCGCAGAGCCGGCTCCGGCACCTTCAGAAGTTCCTGCAATAGCGCTTCCGATTATCGTAAAAATCCCCGTTCCGACAACAGCCCCTATTCCGAGCACTATGAGGTCAAAAACATTGAGAGTTTTCTTCAAACCCGAATTTGTTCCGTCCTCAATGAATTCCTGCGGAGTCTTTCGCTGTAATAAGTTATTTAATACCGGCTGTAATCTCATCATTCTTTATTGTTTCTTTATTTTCAATCAAAGCTTCTTCAGCTTTCCTATTCTTTTTATAACCGTAGCTTCCGTATATCAAAGCCCCCATAATTACCCAGACTATAAATAATTCTGTTGATAAAACAGCAGCTTCACCTTTAGCTACAACCATAGAAAATACCATCAAACCGCCGCAGCACACAATTCCCATAATCGGAAACCACGGGCAAAACGGGACTTTAAAAGGTCTTTCCCTATTCGGTTCTGTCTTTCTTAAAATTAATATCGCAACACAAACTATTATAAAAGAAGTAAATGTTCCGAAATTACACAATGAAGCCGCAACATTTAAATCCAAAATAAGCGTCCCCAAAATACCGACAACACCTACTGTTATAGTTAAAATATGAGGAGTACTGAATTTCGGATGTATTTTTAAGAATATATGCGGTAAAAAATTATCTCTGCTCATTGCATAAAGAACTCTTGTTGCTGCCATATGCATTACAAGCAATACGGAAGTTAAGCCGGCAAGTGAGCCGATAGAGATTAAACCGGCAAACCAGTTTTGGTGAACTACAGTCATAGCATAAGCCATAGGAGCCTTAAATAACCCGTCGGGAATAGCAACACCGCTTGTCGGCTGCATGCCGGTTAAAACAAGCGCAACAAGTACATAAACAACAGTTGTTACGACTAAAGAACCTAATATTCCTATAGGTAAATCTTTTTGAGGATTTTTTCACTCTTTAGCCGCTGTTGCCAGAGCATCAAAACCGATATATGCAAAGAAAATTATAAACGCACCCATAAAAATACCTTCAAACCCGTTTGGCGCAAATGGCGTCCAGTTTTCAGGCTTAATATAGAATAATCCCGCAAGTACAAATAAAGCGATAACACCGAGTTTAACCGCAACCATAAGTCCTGCCATCTTAGCGGAATCCTTTGTTCCCTTGACTAAAATTGCCGTAATAAGCGCAATCATAATTATTGCAGGAAGATTTAAAGATATAGGAATTCCCATAACATGAGGAATTGCAGTTTGAGCATCAAGCCCGTGCGTATTGCAGTAATGAATAGCCGAGCGGCAGTCATTTACAAGCCAGACAGGAGGATTTACTAACCAGGCAGGAAGGAACGCCGAAAAACCTTGCATAAACTGTATAAAATGGTTTGTCCATGCACAAGCAACCGCAATAAAACCGATAGCGTACTCTAACATCAAAATCCAGCCGACAATCCAGGCTGCAAACTCACCTAAAGTTGCAAACGTATACGTATAAGCACCGCCTGCAACAGGAATCATAGTAGCAAATTCACAATAACAAAGCGCTGAAAACACACAAGCAATTGCCGCAATCACCATTGATACCGCTAAAGCAGGCCCAGCCCCCGGGCTTGACCCGTCAGGACTTCCGGCTGCCGCAATACCGACAATCGCAAAAATTCCAGAGCCGATAATTGCACCGACTCCTAAAATAATCAAATCCCAGACGCCGAGAGTCTTCTCTAAACCCCCTTCAGCAGCACCTGCTAAAGCATCATCCGGATTTTTGCGTGTAATCATTTTCCCTAAAACGCGGGAAACTGCGTTTGTGAAGTTAAATTTCGCCATCTAAAACCTTTCTTTTGTTTTGACTGTCTATATATTTGCCTTAAGCAAAGGGAAGCCGAGTTTTTCTCTTTGTGCTACATACAAATTAGCAACTGCAGAGGCCATAGTCCTTACTCTGTTTATAAAATTAATACGTTCGTCTTTGCTTATAACTCCTCTTGCATCAAGAAGGTTAAAAGTATGCGAACATTTTAATACATAATCATAAGCAGGAAGCACCAATTCCGCCTTTATACAATTATCGACTTCTTTTTGATACGCGTCAAACAAGCTGAATAATCTTTCAGCATCAGAATATTCAAAATTATATTTAGATTGTTCAATTTCGTTTTGAAGGTAAATATCACCGTATTTTAAGGTATTGTTCCACATAATATCAAATACGGACTCTTTGTTCTGTATATACATCGCAATTCTCTCTAACCCGTAAGTGATTTCAAGAGCAACCGGCTTAACCTCAAGTCCGCCGACTTGTTGGAAATACGTAAACTGGGTAATTTCCATCCCGTCAAGCCAGACTTCCCAGCCTACACCGGCTGCACCGAGAGTCGGAGATTCCCAGTTATCCTCAACAAATCTTACATCATGCTTGGATAAATCAATCCCCATAGCTTCAAGACTCTTCAAATATAATTCCTGCGCATTATCCGGTGAGGGTTTTAAAATAACCTGATACTGGAAATAATGTCCTAATCGGTTCGGGTTTTCACCATATCTTGCATCCGTCGGGCGTCTGCAAGGTTCAACCATAGCAGTAGACCATGGTTCAGGCCCTAATGCTCTTAAAAAAGTAGCCGGATTCATTGTCGAAGCCCCTTTTTCAATATCATAAGGCTGTTGGATAATACATCCGTAATCCGACCAGAAACGTGACAGGTTAAGTATTAAATCTTGAAAATTTAGCGCCATTTATATTCCCTTTTCTATTGTACTTAGTACACTTATTATACAGATAAAATTCTTTATACGCAAATTTCTCTTATTGTTTTGTAAATTTTTGTAAAAAGCTTAGATATTTTTGAAATCTTTTGACAGATATATTCGTTATATCTGTATAGACATCTATTTTTATAGGAGTTTATATGAAAAATTTAAATAAAAAACTTGCTATATGTTTAGCTGGTTTACTAATTATTTCTAATAGTGTAGTTTTTGCAAAACCAAATTACTCCTATACTATTAATACTCCTGTTCCTACGCAGAAATATACTCAAAATACAATTCAGATTGATAATACGTCTTATAAGAATTCTATAGAGCAATCTTATACTAACGATATTTCATATAATACAAATACTGTCCTGACCGGCAGTGTATCAAAGTCTAATAAATTTGATGGTAAAACAATAAGCGATATTGATGCTAAACACTATGTTAATAAAATAGGAGCAGAGCTTAAGAAAAATGCTAATATAGATAAAAGAATGATATTTACATATTCAAAAGAAAAGATAGAGAATGCTTCAACCGCTATAACCGGCACAATTACTGTTTATAGAGGAATTATTGATAATTGTGAATATGAAGATGAATTAGCTTTTATCATAGGACATGAAATTGCTCACGCAGCAGATTATGACTGTATAAAAAATTCAGCAGCCTCTCTTGCTACTAATGCTGCAAGCAGTTTAACAATGAAAATCGTTTTCGACAAAACTGATAATGTATGGGCTGCATTAGGCAGCGGTTTTGCTGTCGGTTTAGCCGGATATTTTGCAGAAAACAAGTATTCCAGAATTAATGAAAAAGATGCAGATATTATGGCTGTAGATTATTTGGTACAAAGTGGTTATAACCCTCTGGCCGGAATTTCTATTTTGTATAAAATTGGTGAAAATTTTTCAGATTTCTTTTCAACTCACCCCTCTACCGACAAAAGAATAGCAAATGTTTATGAATATATAAAGCAAACTTATCCTCAATATATAACTCAAAGTTTTGATACAGATGCATATACTTATGCAATAGAAGAAATGCTGTTTGCGTACAACAATAAATAATTATTTTAAAATATTAAATTTTGTAAAAAAAAATCAAAAATACGAAATTTTATAAAAGATATATACTTTATATAAATATGACTGCTTCAAATAATATAACTTTAAATGTTGGAAATCAAGGCTTATCATTTGCCATAGATAAAGAGCTGGATAAACAGCTCGGCAAAGATGTTACGCTTAATTACAACCAATGGACTTCCGTATTTAATATTATAAAAGCAAATCAAGTTGAAACTAATAAATC
>CALVEE010000085.1 GCA_944326495.1 Candidatus Gastranaerophilales bacterium
TGATACTTATGATGTTAACGCTCATATGAAATTATTTGCAGAAATAGGTATATATCCGGATGAGAGCATCGATAAGAATGCATTAAAAGATCAATATTACCATGATGAATATGGAAATTTAGTCGCAAGGATAATTGGTAAATATAATTATGTAAATGGGGACTTAATTCTGACTCCTCAAAACCATGATTTAACAACAAATATAGACTGTAGTGAAGTGGATAACAACATTAATATTCTAAAAGACAAAGTTAGCAAAATAGAAGCAGGTAAGACATCTGTATCATCTGCAGCTCTCACAAATGATAGTATTGTTAATGCAAAAGCTGATTCATTAATAAATTTATACCAGAATAAAACAATTTCATTTGAAGAATTCCAGAAAAAATATAATGAATTAAACAAAAAGGACTAGTATGTTAAAGATCGATACCCCCGCAAAACCAATATATACACAAGCTTCAAACAGCAATATAAATTTTCAAGGCAAATTTTTCTTTTCAAAGCCAAAAGACACGCTTGCATTATCACAAGCTGCAAAATTGAATTCCAAAGCTCTCCAATTTATCAAAGAAGAATTTAAGAAATTTGGAGAAAATTCGATTAAGAAAGCGTATGATGCGTGCCTTAATTCAGACAGTAATATATTTTTACCCGCATATAATCTGCTTAAGGATTTAAGACCGCAAAATAAAGGTTTGGCAGGAAAAATTTTAGGGCGCAAAGACGAGCGAAATGTTATTTCAAAATTCGGGCTTGATTTTGTCTCTAATATGCTGGAAGCAGATAAAAATGACAAATATAATCACACAGAATACAATATAAAATTTCTGGAGACTGTATTAAAAGAATTTGAAAGTTCCACGCCGGTAAAATATCTGAATATTATTGTTAATTCAAAAGATAATGAAGGCAATACAAATCAATATGCAGAAAAGCTGTTTCAATATTTTAAAAGCAAGAGTATATTGCATACTTTTTCTGATTTTATGAAGAATTTATCTTCTTTACCTAAAATTGAGCAGGAGTTTATAGGCAAATATTATACAAAAATCAAGGATAATGCGGAGTTATTTAAGATTCTGGAACTTACGCAGGGTAAAGAGTCAGAAAAACTGATTACGCAAATTGATAAAGATTTAGCAGATTTTAAAATAGACGATATAAAGAAATGTTTATACAATTCAAAATCAAAAAGCGGCGAAGCACAGATTTTTAATTATCAAAAGCTTTTGTCGCTATATAAAAAGGACAAAAATTTTATTAATTATTCAAAATTTTTGAAAGATAATAACGGATATATAAATGACAAAAACGTAAATTTTGTAAAATTTATGTCAAAAATCATTTCATCAAAAAATGATTTAGGCAATTACGCTAATATCGTAAAAGATGATAACGGGGTTATCAAAGATGATATTGCAGAAAAGTTACAAACAGTTATCAATACAATATCCGGCTCTAAGCGTGATAAAATTAATCACAACAATGTTATCTATTGTATCGACAAATTAAAGAACAATAACAACGAAATCCAATGGGATTATGTAAGTATTTTCTACTCGCTGAAAAATAAGCTTGATAATAGCGGAAAAAGACAGGCGGATAAATATTTTTCAGATATTTTGAATGAAACAAAAGATACTAATGGGAATATTATACCCAAATTTGTAGAAAAGCTTCCGGAGCTTCTTAGAGCAGAATTTTTAGAAGAAATTCCAAACATTTTTAAGATGTCTAAATATAATAACCAGATAAAAACAGATATATATGATTCTGCTGTAAATATCTTGAAACAAACCGCTTCAAATGACCGCTATGAAATGTCCAAATTCTTGAGCGGCTGCGTTGATAATACCGGAAATTTAGATCAGGCAAAATTTAAACAATTGCAGAATATTCAGACAAAAGGAATAAAAAGTAATATTATTAAAATAGCAAATGCTTTACAAAATAAAGACGGCAATCTCTCTAAAAAAGGCCTTGATTTAATCGGAACATTAAGAAAAAATTCTCATCACCAGATAGAAAGTGATTTAGCAGCAATCGTTAGTACCTGCCGTGATAAGAACGGCAATATGAATGATGAAAATATAAACGCTGTTATAAATCTACAAAGCTACAAGTCTCGATTAAAACTTTCTGAACTTTTAAAGATGTGCCAAAATACAGAAAATGTTATTGATGCTAATAAATATAAAGTAATTGTCCATGTTGTAAAGAACTTAAATTCTTGTTCTGAAGCCGTAATCAAGAAAATTGTTGATTATTCAAAAGACAGACATGGTGTTATTGATTTAGAAGTATTAAAACTCTTAATAAATTTGGCTAATAGAGGACAAGACGTTGATGCATACCGTGATGTAATTCCTGCATACCGCAAATTATACAAGTTTGAGAATGTAACATCGCTTTCTCAATTGAATTTGCGCCAGAAAAGGGATTTGATGCAGGCAATAAAACGTTATAATTATATAACGCAATCGGGTACTTTTAGAAGTATTTTGAATCCGAAAATTTTACCGAATAATGACAGTGAGTACTGCAGCATGATGGCTCGTTTATCTCATTCAATTGGTATTAATGTGCCTAAATTATCAAATGAATTGAAGACGGGATTCTTTAATGCTCTGGATAACCTTGCGGATCCGAATAAAGATTTTATGAATATAGATTTTAATACGAATACGCCGGTTTTAAAATTAAACTATTCTCTAAGAGATTTTAAAACAAATGTATGGAATATTGTTAAAACTTCACATTATAGCGATAGGGTTAAAGCTCTTGATTATTTCGGGTTTGAGCTGAAAAATAACAATGGAGTTCTTGAGATGACAGGTTTTCCGAGTGCAGACAAACCTGACGGCAGGCTTAACGCAATAAAGGATAAAGATGTACAGAATTTGATAAAAAAATTAACCCCTGAAGTTATAAAATTTACCCAGAGTAATACTGTTACAATAAAAAACTCACCCGATTTATCAAAAGATTTGACAGCAATAATTCAAGCGTTTCCGGAATTCTTGACTACAATCGGTAAAGTTCAGCATGGCGCACACGATTTTACTCTTGATGTCCATTCTCTTAAGGTTTTGCAGGGGGTAATGAAAAATCCTCTTTATCAAACCTTGAGTGAAAAGGATAAAAGACTGATACGTATTGCAGCTCTTTTTCATGATTTAACCAAAGCTGAAAACAAGCCTGACCCTGACCACCCTAAAAATAGTGCATTTGATATTTATTATCTTTTAGATAAATTAGATATGAAAGAAAAAAATAAACTCAAAATTTATCAGGTAATAAAAAACCACAGCTGGCTTGCGCATTATGATTTTACGGAGAGTATGGCTCAAAGAACAGCTTTTAATATGCGAAGCGGAAACTCATTCCTTATGCAGACAATGTTGACTGAAGCAGATTTAAAAGGAGTTCAGAAAAATGACAGGTTCTATATGGCATATGGTGATAAATTGGATAAAGCTAAAACAGAGGTCAATAGTGCACTATTGGAATTGCAAAAAACAGCAATTAATCTTCCGCAGACAAAAATTCCTAATGCCAGTGAATTGAATACACATTCTCCCAATGTAAAAGTTATAAATAAGGATGGAATAAAAAATACTGTTTTGTATTTACAGAACAATATGGATTTACAAAAAATCGGATTTAAAAATTGCAAAAGCTTACAAGATTTTAATATATTAGTACATGGCCTTGACAGCAAAGATAATGCCTCGATGTTTCAAGCCTTAGGGTTAATTGATTCTAATGCACTTTTGAGCACATCATACATTATCTATTCAAAACAAAATTATCGTGCATTCAGAACGGAGGGTTTTGTACTTGATGTTCCGGCAGCTAATATTCATGCTGCATACTGGAGAGATTTCGGCTCCGGGTGTAAAAAAACAATAAGAGATCTCTTTAATACTTATCTGTTCCATAATGAAGAACAAAGGAATTTTATTTCTGAGCAAATAAAAAAAGAACTGCAATTGGATGACAAATATTATATAAGATTGTATAACGCTATTGAAGATATGCCAATGGATGAGCTCGCCAAAAGAACTCCTAAAATTGCTCAGGCATATAGAAACATTTTTAACAGAATGGAAATTGCAAAACGTTCTTTCGGGCGAAACTATAATGAAATACTTGTAACAAGTCCCAAAATACAAGGGATATTCTGCTATGATAAATCTCCAGAAAATGTATCTTATTACCTGAGAAGATACGCCGAACGGAATGATATTCCAATAATAGTGTTTAACTAATTGTAAAGAGTCACATGGTTTGAGTATTTAGTTCAAATGGTTTGAGTATTTTGGGCTAGTTAAAAATTTACAACTATTAAATGTTGATGTATAATAAACCTATAAAAAGGAGTGTGTGTAATGAAGATTAATCCAATTGTAAATTCTAATCCTAGTCAAACAAATTTTAAAGCTGTTAATCAAAAGTATT
>CALVEE010000086.1 GCA_944326495.1 Candidatus Gastranaerophilales bacterium
TCGGAAAAATATCGTCGCTTAAGAATGATATTTCTGATACAAATATTATCTGGACGAAAAATAAAAGTATTGCGTTTATTATAAAAGAATTCATTGTGCATGATATGTATTTGATTGATGTAGAAGAAAACCTTGTTGAGCAGATGAAATATATTTACGGCAAAGGATTTAAGCGGTTAAAAGACAAAGTTCTTGGCTCAAACGCAACGTACATGATACATTAAGACTTCAATTACTTTCTTTTTCAGCAGGTGCTTCTTCTTCAGCTTCTTCTTCCTCATCTTCTTTTGTTTTGAATACAAGATAAAAATCGTCGCCGACTTTTATATCAAGCTGCTGGCCTTCACTTATATATGAAAGCGGAGATTCTTCATAAGCGTTAACTACACCTGATTTAAGTCTATTATCTTTTTCATTTTTAGCAAAACCCTGCACAAAAGCCACGCAGGTCGAAAGCCCTTTTACAAAATAATCACCTACCGTCATCGCAGCTTTTTTTATAACTTTACCCGCAGGAATTTCTTTTATTTCTTCTTTTGATAAAACAAAGGCAGAATACTTGCCGTAGTATTCTTCTTCGATTTCGCACACGGTGCCGTCTACTGTGTAAGAAAGCGGTTTTACATAAAAAGAAGCATTTCTTTTTAACCTTTTAGGGTCTACAATCCGAAGCACCTGACATTCAAGTACGGAATTTACCCCGATATCGTATGAACCAAGAACTGTATCCTGCAAAACTTTAACCTTTATTGTCTCGCTAGGAGCATCAGTTTTAAATTCCTCAAGCGCTACAACCTTCATCTGAACAGCCGCATGGCAGGCCGTGATTTGAAAAAACATTAATGCTAATATTAATAAAATCTTTTTCATAGAGCCTCCTTTTAGATAAGGTGATTATTCTGCAGAGAATTAACTACATCTTTTATTGCCGCTTTAGTTTTTTCTATAAAATCTTCTGCAAGAGCGGTGTCAAATTTAGACTGCAAAACTCTTAAAATATCTGCCTGCATATATGCATATAATAGAGAAGATTTAACTATTGAAGATACTAATGCCGGCGAAAACGAACCCTTTGACAATAGCGCTATAACATTATTAATCAAAAACAGTTCATTTTGAGTCCATTCTTCGGTTTTGAACTTAAACGGCTGTGCTTCGCCTAAAATAAATGGCGTTCCGGTCGCAGGGAAAAACAGCGGAATAGTATCAAAAGAAACATTTTTCATACCCTCGATTAAAGCACCGAATGAAGTTGTGTTATATACTTCCGCACCCTGGTTTAAATCTTTTATAAGAGCTTCAAAATGAGGAATAAAAGCCGCATAATCATCTCTTGTTGAGACAAGTCCGCCGGTTACGGATTTAACTTTTACAATATTTTTACTGACAGAGCCTATAGCAATCTGCGAATCAGAAATTTTGTTTATTTCTTCTCCTGTAGAATATAAAACATCGCCCTTAAAGGCTAAATCCAGTCCGGCAAATATTATTTTGCTAAACCCGAGCTTTACAGCGCAAACATAAGCCATTGTAGAGGCAGAACCGCCAAATTCGTAAGCTTTTATAAAAAGATTGTATTCTGCCAGTTTTTTTACAACAAAATCATTCTCCGAAAAAGTTACGAAATGTCGTTTAAAATTCCTATTCAAAACTACACTGTCGGTTTTTAAATCCGAAATACAATTAATTTTGCTGCAAAAATCCTCAAGACCCGTTAATGTCGCCTTAATATTACCGGCATCCATACAAACTGCAAAATCCGGTATAATTCCATTTGACTCAAGAAGCCGCAAAACTTTGTTTACTGCAAAAATTACAAATTTGTCTCTATTTGCTTTTATTTTTTCAATGTTTTCAGCTAAAGAAGGCCCCGCAGCTAAAATCAGCGCTGTTTGCCCCGTAAAACTTCCTTCTAAATCCGATAACCTGTATGCAGTCGAATTGTTTATCTTAGAAATATTTCGCAAAGCGTTCATCAGCCATTTCTTTGAAAACTTTATAATGGTGTTAACATCAACCATTTTACTTTTGCAAGTTTCGTAAACCTTTTGGGTAAGCTTCAATAATTCCTGACTTTTTACTACCGCATAATTTTTTAAATACACAATCTCGACTTTGTCTTTTGTTATATAAGAGGAAGCTAATTTACGCAGAAGTTCATTCAAGTCATCCGTAATATAGACCCTTCCGCTTGCCAGATGCTCCGAAATATCTATATTATTCAAAACAAAGTGCAGTAATTCCGTATCAGGTTCGTAGACAAAAATCTTTGAATTATATTTATTATAAACTTCATCCAGCAGATATCCGAGTCCGATACCAAAAGTTATAATAGTATCATTTGCTTCCATCGGATGTTTTATTGTGCTCTTTAGCATAGCTCTAACCGCTTCCCGCGGATTATTTATATCATCAATCGGCACATTATTTTTCATTAAAAGGTAATCATTCGAAGGTGTCATACAGTATGACATATTCCTGCTTGAATTCTCAAGCGTTATTTTTCTCAATCTTTCCTTAAGACCATTATTATCAATAAACTCTAAATTCCTATCAAACATAACACTTCCTTTAAGCCGATTAATCATAAAATATCATGGTTCTTAAGAAATGTAAAGTTAGTTTCCCGCGCTTCTTTCATCTACACGGGTTTCAAACTGTCTGAATATATCATTTCCTACAAGCTGTTCAAGCCGCGACCGCTTTTCAAAAAAGCTCCCGCGCGCTTTTATCTGTTCATCAAGAGCTTCTCTATAGAAAGTATCTGTTATGAGTATAACTTCCTTTGAAAGATTTTGAGAATTCAAATAGTTATTATATCTCATCTTTACCATCTCTGTTGTCATATCATAGAGTTCCCTTGCTGTCATATAATCATAATACATATCTACAACTTTCTGCTGGAGCTCATCAACCTTGCGCACAAGAATAATCATATCTGCATCAGTAACCTGCGAATACTTATAATTAAGTTCTTTTACATCTTGTGACATAATACCCAGAGTGTTTCCGCCGATTAAAGCAGCACTTGCCAGAACAGGATTGCCCATACCTGCCCCTAAAAAAGTTGACATTCCGGCTATTGTAGTAAGAACCTTTTTTACAGCACCGGAATCCGGTTTATCCTTATCCGGATTAGAAAGTTTATAGATTGCAAATTTGATTGTATCACTGTTTGTTGCTGCACCCTGCCACAAGAGAGACAAGTCTTCCAGCATCTCATTATAATCAACTTCTACGGATTTAGAAACCTCCATTGCCATTTTTTTTATGCTTAAATCAGCATAAGTTAAACCTTCGCTATAAGCCTTTTCTTCTTTTATAATAGCAGGCTTAACTTCAATCTTGCCGCTCACATCTACCTTATTTTCCGGAATATCGGTAGTTCCAAGTCTGAAAAAAATGTCTTTTGGCGTCGTTACATCATCAAGTTTTACCTCTGCAAAAGCCGGTGAAATAAAGACTGCAAATAGAAGGAAAGACGCTATAATTTTATTTTTTATCACTCTTTCCTCCTTTCTTATTATCTTTAGATTGTTTTTTCTCCTCAACTTTAGTTCCGTCCTTTAGCAGAACCGAATTAAAATCATACTGATAAAGTTCTAATGCATCTACAACCTTCTTACCGGCAAGCCTTTGAAGCTGAATATGGTATTTTTTTGCGGATTGTTCCAGATTGAATTCCTGAATACGCATTGAATCATAAAGAGAGGATGAAATTGCAATCTCTAAAACATCGCTTCCCTCAAGAGCTTTAGAATAATTTCTGCTGTATAAAATCATCTTAGAGCGCGTGTCTTTAAGCTGGCTTAATGTATTTTTGTAATTGTAATATGAACTAATAAGTGAATCCTGCAAATCCTCAATCATACTTGCAAGTTCAATAATCTCTGTATCCGTAAGCGGGGTTTCCTGCGGCATAGTTTTTTTGTTAATCAATCCCTGCGCAAGCCTTCCGGCCGAAAAAGCAGAAGTCTGGACACCATAATTTGCTCCCATAAGACTCGGCACAAAAGAAGCTCCTGCAACGATTGCAGATAAGGTTTTTGCCATCAAAGAAGAGTGGATGCGCCTTTGTGACTCCGGAGTTGCGAGCTTTTTTAGCGCAAATTCAATAACCTGATTATTCTCAACCGTTCCCTGCCAGAGTTTTTCTAAATCCTTAATATCATGGTCTTTTTGAACCTCTATAAGGTGCGCTAAAGTCTCTGAATCATTAACGAGCAGGGAGCCTTTTAATTTTTTAGTATTATCTTCAAG
>CALVEE010000087.1 GCA_944326495.1 Candidatus Gastranaerophilales bacterium
TTTGGATCACACTCAAAAAATTCTGCAAGGACATGCTGCCCCAAGTTTACTTTTTCCAAGTTCTGCTTTTCAAGCTCGTCAAGTGAAGATGATACAATTGTCAATTCATGTGCCTCCTTTACTACCGGTGTTATACAACACCAATCAATTTTTACTAACTTCTATATATTACTATAAAAAACGAAAAATTTGTACTTTTTACACTTTTTCGCATGAATATTAAGAAATTGTTACAAATTGAATTTGCGGAAAAATTAACATTTCTCTCGCAAATTCTCGGGAATGGTTTCACCTCTGGCCAGGTGCTATCCAGCACCCGGCTAGAGGTTCACACACCTTGCATAGGGTACGGAAAAACCTCAAAAATCTGTCAATTTTTGGATTTTTCTGCACCCTCAATTGCTTGTGCGAAAACCCATAAAAATATAAACAGCTGCAAACTAAAAAAATAAAAAACAGAAAGTACTATTCCCTCTCCTATTTACCCCTCTCACATTTATCCCTCCGTCCGGATAGCGAACAGACTGAACCGACTATGCCGTGAGGCTTAAAGGTGAAGCTCTGTGAGCGTGAAGCAAATCCAAGACAGGACTGGGGTGGGTGCTGATTAAAGTTATTGTTGAGAAGGTATGCCCAACTGACAAAACCCCTTAAGGGTTTGCCCCCTCACCAAAAATTTCTAATACTCAACTTACGTTTCGTATTGAAACTCTATCCTCTCCCGCAAGGCGAGGAAATTTGCCAGCTTTGATTTTTATTTAAATAATAAAGACTTTTGGACTCTCACGTGCTATTTTAGGCGCAAAATTTATTTTACGCCTTTTCCTTGTGGAAATTATTTATCTTATTAATTTCAAATCATTAGATTATATGAGGTTAGAATATGTTAATTGGAGTATAATAAAATTAGGATTTTTATATCTTGGGAAGGACTAAATATGCCAATCGAAGGATTTGATTATAAAGGTTTTGCCGCATCAATGGCGGAGCAGGCTAAGGAGCTTGTGCCGAAAGAATTGGAAGAGCGGGAAAAAGAGTATATTGTAAAAACTCTCGGTAATTTTACCCTGCTTGCAGGAGAAGCCTTATACAACGATACACAGCTTAATCTTACACCTGAACAGGCGGTTTTTATTACCCAGATTATTGCAGAATGGTCTTTCCATAAATCTATAGACTTAATCCATTCCGGAATTCTTCCGCAATACTGGGATAGCATAATGCAAAAGATTGCATTCACTATTTTTGAAGTAGCAAAACAGGCTGTAATCCGTAAAATTCCGCAAGACCAATTATTGCAAGCGGTTGAGCATCATGTAGTCAAGGTATATAACTCCAGCATTGAAGAACTTGAGAAAAAGGGCGTTATTGATGAAGCAACCAAATCCAGAGCAGAGAGTCAATCCAACATAGATGCTATGGCAAAAGCAGCTCAGGAAGAGCAGCAGCGTCAGAAAATGGCAGCTGCAGAAGAAGCTGAACGCAATATGGAAGCTGCTCAAAAGAAACGGGCTGAAAAACAGAAGAAGCAAAAACAAGAAAAAACGCTTGCTTCTATGCCGCAGGGTATATCAAACAAGCAGATGAAACTTATGTCTCTCGCGCTTGTATTAAAAATTCTTTCGCAGGATAAGGTTACAACAATACTTAATAAATTCAATTCGGATGATTCGCTTGCGATTTCACAATATATGAATATGGCAGATTTAGAATCTCACCTTGACGGCGATTTAATAACCGGCTGTCTTAAAGAAATGAAAGATTTTCTGCCTGTAAAGAAAAAATTATCAAAGGAAAATGTTTTAGGAGATTTATTAAGGATTTACCGCTCTACTCCAAGAGAGAAAATAGAAAAAATAATAAAGAACGAGCGGCCTCTGGTAAAACGATTTATTTCTCAAGCTTATGACGGAGAATATTCTGAACTGCCCTTGAGGGTTGCGGGAATTGTTGCACAATACATTGAGGATAGTATATAATTGAATTATGATAATAAAGAAAAACAGCCAGAAGTTTAGGGAGAGAAAAAAAGAGGTAATAAGCCAGCCGGAAACGGCAGCGGCTGTTTCTGCTGAAAATATTCCCGAACAGCCTGCCCCGCAGGCTGAAGAGCCGGCTGTAGTACAGGCTCCGGAGCCTGAAATAGACTTATTTGATATTGAAAACATTGATTTTACTCAGAGGCAGGAAAGACGCCGAGGCTCAAGAAGGCGCGGTTACAGAAGAATTGACGATAGAAATCTGGTATCGCGTGCGCAGGAAGAAGCTGAAAATATTAAAAAATCCGCTTTTGAAGAGGGCTACAGAAAAGGACTTGAGCAGGCAGAAGCTGACATTGAGGAGTTTCGGAAAGATTTAAGCGGTTTTATGAACGCGCCTAAAGATGTTTTTGAATATATAGCACCGGATATTCTGGAAATTAGTGTTGATATTGCTAAAAAAATTATTAAAAAAGAAGTGGAAAGCGATCCGCAGGTTTTGATGAATACAATTATAGATGTTTTAAAAACTGTTTCTAAAAGTGAACCGAAGATAAATATAAGGGTTAAACCGCAGGCGGTTCAGTTTATTAAGGATACGCTTCCTAATATTGCATATCAGTTTGGTATTGATGCAAAAGTTAATATTGTGTCTGACCCGTCTATAGAGGACGGAGGATGTATATTTCAAACAAACAACGGTATTGTGGATGCTTCAATTGATACACAGTTAGAAATTATTAAGAAATCATTAGAAGGTATTTAATGGCACAGGAAGACGGTGGAAATAAACCTATAAGTGAAATATTTTTGGCTCTCTTTGTAATGGTATTGATTTTAATCCTTATTATAGAGATGCCGAATTGGGTTATCAATTTTTCCATAAGTTTGAATATCGCGCTCGGTATTGTTCTTTTAATGATATCATTGTATGTACAAAAACCTCTGGAATTAGCGGCTTTTCCGTCTATTATACTTTTAGGAACAATGTTCAGGCTGGTGCTTTCAATTGCTTCAACGCGTCTTATCTTAGCTAAAGGTGATGCCGGAGAAGTTATTCACGCTTTCGGAACATTCGTTACCGGCGGTAATATGATTGTAGGCGGGGTAATCTTCTTAATTATTACAGTTGTTCAGTTTATGGTAATAACAAAAGGTGCGGAACGTATTGCAGAAGTTTCAGCCCGTTTTGCGTTAGACGCTATGCCCGGTAAGCAAATGACAATTGACGCGGACTTTAATGCCGGATTAATATCGCCGGAAGAAGCTGTAAAAAGGCGTGAAGATTTACAGAGAGAGTCAAGTCTTTTCGGTTCAATGGACGGTTCTATGAAGTTCGTAAAAGGTGATACTATGGCCGGTATCATCATTGTTATTATAAATATTGTAGGCGGTTTGATTATCGGATGTCTCGTTAATCAAATGCCGATTGCGGATGCTGTTACAAAATATACAGTTTTAACTATCGGTGATGGTTTGGCTTCCCAGCTTCCGTCTCTTTTGATGTCAATAGCTGCCGGTATCGTAATGACAAGAGCGTCTGCCGGTCATAACTCTTTAGGCGGAGATTTAACGTCACAAATCTTGTCTAAACCGTATTCATTATTCTTCGCAGCGCTGTTTTTGGGGCTTATTGCAGTAACATCCCCGATTACAGGGCTTCCTTTCATACCGTTTGCGCTGTTCACGGTTATGCTTGCAATTGCAGGCTTCTCTGTATTAGTTAATGCGGATGTTCAATCACAATTGGGTCAATTAGAAAGCGTACGTCAAAACATGCAGGATTTGGTTAACCCGAATAAGATGTACGAAAGACTCGGGGTTGATGTTTTAAGCCTGCAGGTTGGCGCAGGACTACTTGTTATTGCAGACCCGGATCAGGAAGGGCAATTACTTGCTAAAATTGCAGCCTTACGTCAAAGAGTTACGGATGAGCTGGGGTATATTTTACCTAATATCCGTATTATGGACTCATCTGCTCTGGAAGCTAACGAGTACGTTATTTCTATCAGAAATAATGTTGTGGCTTCGGGCTATGTTTACCCCGGTAAATATATGGTAATTGCAGACCAGTGGGATGCTGTTAAGAAAACAATACCGGAAGATGCAATCGTCGGGGTTGATCCGACCTATCAAACTCAGGCTTACTGGATTTCACAGGAAGATGCACGTGCAACCAAGAATGTTACAGCTGTTGACGCGACAGATGTTCTTGTTACGCACCTGCAGGAATGCGTAAGAAAGCATGTTGATGAAGTTATGACAAAGACGGATGTACTTAAGCTTATGGAGCTTGTTCGTTCTCAAGACCCGACACTTGTTAACGACCTTGTTCCGGCTATTATTTCTACTTCTGATTTAAGAAAGATTTTTGTAAACTTAATCAGGGAAAAAGTTTCTATCAAAGACATTATATTTGTGTTTGAGCGTCTTTGTGATTACGCAAGATTTTCTAAAGAGCCGGATATTTTATCAGAGCGTCTGCGTGCGGCTTTAGGCCGTCAGATTTGTTTAAATAATGTTGATAGAGACCATGTTCTCTACGCTCTTACACTTTCTCCTGAATGGGAAAAAACTCTCGATGATAGTTGTCAGAGAACGGAACTCGGTACAATGTTCCTTCTAAATCCAATGCAGGTGCAGGATTTAATTGAGTCTACCGCAATGACTCTTATGCGTGCACACCAATCAATAGGCCAGCAGCCGGTAATTCTTTGCTCTCCAAGAATAAGACTGCCTCTGTATCAGCTTCTTGAAAGACATATTCCGACAATTGTCGTAATTTCTTATTCAGAATTAATTACAGATATTAAGGTTGAAGCTGTTGATACTATCGGTGAAAATGCTGGATACTAATACCCAGTTAGGCTATAATGTAACAAATCAGGTCAATGGGGTTGAAAATTTTTCTTTTTTGTATTAATATGCTCATGACATAAATTCTGTATAGTTATTTATCCAAGCCGGAGTGCGGGGAATAACAAGGATAGTCGCCTAACAAGTTTTTTGACCCTTGGGGCGGAGGCAAGTGCCGGAGGGTTTATTGTAAGAGTTATCTTATATCAAAAAATTTAGGAAAGACGCTTTGCTAGGAACTAAACGAGAACATAGCGAAACCGTAGGGAGGATTTTTGATAATAGCTTACAGAATCCAAGTAATAATATGATAAGAGGATTTCAATGATTAGAAAAACAGTCTTAACAGCTATTGCATTGCTAACATTGCTGTGCGTTAGGGCTCAAGCGGAACCTACACCGGAGCATGTTATCAAAGAAACCATCGTTAAACATTC
>CALVEE010000088.1 GCA_944326495.1 Candidatus Gastranaerophilales bacterium
ACACTCAACTTGAAATTCTTCCCTCTGTCTTGGATTTGCTCCACGCTCACAGAGCTTCACCTTTAAGCCTCACGGCTTAGTCGGTTCAGTCTGTTCGCTATCCGGACTACCGTCCGTCCGCAAATCCTCTCCCACAAGGGGCGAGGGCGCCGTCACGCTGGGCGTGGAGCTTACCCGCCCCGACAGATTGACCTCTGTGTGGGAGGAGCGAAATCTTTGATTTCGGGGAGGGGGAAAGTTTCAATTGACAAAATTTTTACCCGACAGTTGTAATGCATGCAGAAATATAGTTAATAATATGTAATTTTTTAATACTATATATTGACTTCAACTTTTGTTAGCAATATAAAAGTATTTGGAAAATTAGTAAAATAGTTTTGGGAATGTAAATAGTTATGGAAATTTATTTTTTAGCTTTAGGAATGCTGTTTGCGGGGGGACTGCTTTCGGTTATTGTGAAAGAAGATTGGAAGTTTAAGCTCTGCTCAATTTTTTCGCTTTTAGCTTCCGTATTATTATTGCTGCCGGCAGGTGCAGTTTTGCTTACGGGCGGAACTTTAGCACAGACGGTTTACATGTCGCCGATTTTAGGTGATGTAGAGTTTATGATTGATCCGTTATCGGCGTTTTTTGTTCTTGTTATATCAATAATGAGTTTCTTGGGAACAGTTTATGCGAACGGGTATATGAAGCCGTATCTTAATAAAGGTATGAATGTCAGCTCGCACTGTTTCTTTTTAATGATGCTTTTAGCTTCTATGATTTTGGTTGTAACCGTACAGAACGCATTTTTCTTTCTGATTGTTTGGGAGATTATGTCGCTTTCTTCGTTCTTTCTTGTTATTTTTGAAGGAGAAAAGAAGGATGTTCTTTCTGCCGGGATTAAGTATTTAGTTTATATGCATTTGTCTGTAATATTTATTATTGCAGCTTTTGTTTTATTAAATATTTATTCAAACAGTCTGACATTTGCGGATTTTGCAAATGTACTTCAGGGAAAAGAGGCTTTAGCTAATATAGTATTTTTCTTAGCTTTTATAGGTTTTGGTATAAAAGCCGGTTTTGTACCGTTTCACAACTGGCTTCCGGACGCGCATCCGGCTGCTCCTACGCATGTTTCGGGAATTATGTCCGGCGTTATGATTAAGACAGGTATTTACGGGATTTTGAGAGTTCTATTATTTATCGGAACTCCTTCTAAACTTATTTCATATACAGTGCTCGTAATCTCTGCAATTTCGGCTCTGTATGGCGTTTTATATGCTATAACACAGCATGATATCAAGAGACTGCTTGCATACCACAGTATTGAGAATATTGGTATTATAGGAATGGGTATCGGAATCGGTATGCTCGGGCTTGCTTATTCAAATCCTGTTGTTGCAACTCTGGGATTTGCAGGCGGAATTTTACACATACTTAACCATTCAATCTTCAAAGAGCTGTTGTTCTTTGCTGCCGGCGGGGTTTATCTTAAGACGCATACAAGAAACATTGAAAAACTCGGCGGGCTTATTAAAAATATGCCATATACAGGTTTAATGTTTATAATAGGTTCTGTTGCTATATGCGGGCTTCCGCCGTTCAACGGATTTATCAGTGAATTCTTAATCTATGCCGGCATGCTCAAAGGAATTCCGGCTTCGGAAATCAATTTATTTGTAACTTTAATATTTGCGATAGCTGCTCTTGCAATGGTCGGGACTATGGCAATATTATGCTTTACAAAGGCTTCCGGCATAACTTTCTTAGGTAATCCGAGAAGTGAAAATGCCCAAAATGTTGACCGAGATGTTTCAAGGGTAATGATTGTTCCGATGGGAATTCTTGCATTTTTGACATTCTTTATCGGAATGTATCCGCAGTATTTTATAGGTGCAGTATTAGTTCCGGCTTCTATGTTTGTCAGAAGCGAAACTATTCTTCCGGTATTTAATTCTGTTATGGAGCTTGTAAGCACTCTAAGCTGGTACTTCTTTATATTCTTAATATTAGTGCTGGCGCTGTTTGCAATAAGGCTTCTTATCAACAGAAAATCTGAAATTCATAATACCTGGGGTTGCGGTTATAATAGAGCAAACAATCATATGCAGTATACTGCAACATCTTATGCGGATTTGTTCATATCAACTCTTAAACCTTTGTTCAAACGTGTTACACATATTAAGAAACCGAAGGATTTATTCCCGAAGGAAGCTTATTATGAAATGGAAATACAGGATATTGAAGAAGCTTATATTGTTAAACCGCTTGTTAACTGGGATGAAAAATTCCTTACTAAATTTGAAAGAATTCAAAGCGGTAATATTCAGCAGTATATTCTGTTCGGATTAATATTTCTGATAATCGCAATTATCGGTATGGTATACTTTGGGGGATAAGATGATTAATTTATTAGTGAATATATTAATACTTCTGATTGTGCCTTTCTTAATGATAGGTGTTATCAAAAAGACAAAAGCTTTCTGGGCAGGAAGAAAAGGGGTGAGCGTATTACAGCCCGTATGGGATTTTGTAAGGCTTATGAAAAAGACTCCGGTAATTAGTTCTACTACAAGCTGGGTGTTTAAATTTGCTCCGATTGCCGGTTTTGCTTCAATAATATTTGCAGCATTATTTGTTCCAATGGCAGGCGGGAAGGCAATATTTAATATTCCGTTCGCGTTTGTAATATTTTCTTACATTCTCGGGTTCGGCAAGTTCTTTTCTCTAATCTCTGCTCTTGATACCGGAAGCAGTTTTGAAGGAATGGGAGCCTCAAGAGAAGCTTGTTTTTCTACAATAGTAGAGCCGGCCTTCTTTATTGCATTGGCTTCTGTTGCAGCATTGAGCCAGAATTATACATTTGAAAGCTTTAAGCTTATATTAAAGAATGCGGGAGCTTACGGGTACTTAATTATAGCTCTTCTTGCAGTAACGCTGTTTATAATGTTATTAATCGAAGGGTGCAGAGTTCCTGTTGACGATCCGACTACACACCTTGAATTAACAATGATACATGAAGTTATGATACTTGATAATTCAGGCCCGGATTTAGGCTTAATTACCTGGGGTGCCGGAATTAAGATGTTTATTTTTGAAGCTTTGATTGCTAACCTTCTAATTCCGGCTTCTTTGCACGGCTGGGAAGCACTTCTCGCTTTCCTTGCAATAATATTTATTCTTGCAGTTGTTATAGGAACGGTTGAATCTTCTATGGCAAGATTTAGAATGACGCATGTTTTTGAATTTATATTTGTAATGTCTATCACTGCGCTTATTATATTAGCTCTGGTAACATACAGAATATACGGGGGGTAGAGAAAGTTAATTATGGAAAATATTTTTATAATTTTATTAGGATTAACAATGATATATATAGCCGCAACAAGCAGACTGGCAGCTCATATTAATATGCTTGCAGCACAGGGCTGGCTGTTATTCTTTGTGTGTGTTTCAGGGTTCGCTAAAGAGCCGTGGTTCAACTTGCATATGATTTCAGGCTTGCAGGCTGTTATGGATAATATGCCTCATATTATCGGCTTGTTGTTTATAATTGTTGAGACTCTTATAGTGAAGGCCGTTATTATTCCGGTTTTCTTAAAAAAAGTTTTGAAAAAGACTCAGGCGCATAGAGATACAGAAGCTAATGTGCCGCATTTTTACAGCCTGTTTATTGCAAGCGTAATTCTGTTTGGCGGTTTTTTAGTAGCTAATATTGCAGCTCCGGAATTCAAGCTGGTTGAGTCTATGTACTTCGGGGTTTCTCTTGCAATAATTATTACAAGCTTATGGCTGATTACTATTAAACATAAAGTTTTATCTAACGTTATCGGATTTATTACAATGGAGAATGGTATATTTCTTCTTTCTCTCTCTGTTGCTAAAGAGATGCCGATTATTATTAACCTCGGCGTTTTGTTAGATATATTTATAGCGGTATTCATTTTAGGAATGCTGGTTAACGAAATTAATAATGAATTTGACGATTTAGAGGTCGCACATTTATCAGATTTAAAGGACTACGAGTACAATGATTAATTTGATTTTATTATTTCCGATTTTAGCATTTGTTATATTGGCTTTATTC
>CALVEE010000089.1 GCA_944326495.1 Candidatus Gastranaerophilales bacterium
AACTAGCAAAAGAAAGTGATTTAATGATAGTTGTGGGTTCAAAAAAAAGTGCTAATACGACGCATCTTGCGGAAATTTTGAAGGATTTTACTAAAACAATTCATATAGAAAACGACAGCGAGTTAAACAAAGATTTATTAAAAGGTGCCGAAAATATCGGTATTACTGCAGGAGCTTCCACTCCGCAGTTAATTATAGACAAGGTTATATCAAAAATAAAGGAGAAAAAAAATGACAACAACTGAAGTACGTGACGAATTTGAAATGCTGTTAGAAGAAAGCTTTGCTAAATCTAACACAGTTGCTGATATCGTTGAAGGTACAGTAATTAAGAAAGAAAATGAAGGTTATTTAGTAAGCGTTAAGGGTGCTAAAATGGAAGCATTCTTATCAAACAAAGAACTTTCAAGCGATACAGAAGAATTAGAAATCGGTGATACAAGAGAATTCTATGTATTAAAAGAAGAAAACAATGATGATCCGATGCAGTTATCACTCAAGAGAATTGCATACGCTCAAGCCTGGGCACAATTAAATGATGCTAAAATCCAGGGCGATACAATTCTTGCAAAAGTTGTATCAACAGTTAAAGGCGGTGTATTGGTTGATGTTGCGGATTTGAAAGGATTTATTCCGTCATCTCAATTAAGAACCGGCACTCCGTTTGACGGACTTATTGACCAGAAAATTGAAGTTAAGGTTCTTGAAGCTGATCCTAAGAAAAACAAACTTATCCTCTCTCAAAGACAGGCTGTTGCTGAACAGAGAGATCAGGTTGTTGATAATGTTTTAGCTTCTCTTGAAGAAGACCAGATTGTTTCCGGTAATGTTGTAAGAATTACGGATTTCGGTGCGTTTGTTGATATTAACGGTATTGACGGGCTTCTTCCGATTTCTGAAATTTCATGGCAGAGAATTAAACACCCGTCTGATGTTTTAACTTTAGGTGATACTATCGAAGTTAAGATTATCAAGATTGACCACGAATTAAAGAGAATTTCATTATCTCTAAAGAGAATGGGTGAAAATCCATGGCAGCAAATCGAGGGCCAGTTTGAAGAAGGACAAATCGTAAAAGGAACTGTTAATAAAGTAACTACATTCGGCGCATTTATTAATATCTTCCCCGGCGTAGAAGCATTGCTTCCGGTTTCTGAAATGTCTGATGAGAATGTTAATCCGTTCAACATGTTCAAAGTAGGTTCAGAAGTTGATGTTCTAATCAAGAAATTCACTCCGAAAGAACATAGAATTGCTTTATCTGTTAAAGATATTCAAAAATAATAACCGAAAAAAATAAACTTGCAGCAGGGTGTATTATAAGTACACCCTGCTGTTGTAATTTTATTTTTTGTATTCTACAATATAAGTGTACAAATGACACTAGACGCATAAATAGGGATTAAGATAATGGCAAAAAATATTAGAAATATAGCAATAATAGCACACGTAGACCACGGTAAGACAACACTTGTTGATTGTATGCTTAAGCAAAGCGGTGTATTTAGAGATAATCAGCAGGTGCAGGAAAGAGTTTTAGACAGCAATGATTTAGAAAGAGAACGCGGAATTACAATTCTTTCCAAGAATATTTCTATTAACTATAAAGGAGTTAAGATCAATGTTGTAGATACTCCGGGCCACGCGGATTTCGGCGGTGAAGTAGAACGTGTTTTAGGTATGGTTGACGGTGCTCTGTTAATTGTTGATGCTGCAGAAGGTCCTATGCCGCAGACCAGATTTGTACTTTCTAAGGCATTGGAATTAGGGATTAAGATTATTGTTGTTATTAATAAAATTGATAAGCCGGCTGCTGATCCTGACGGGACTCTGGATAAAGTTTTTGATTTGTTTACGGAATTAACAGACAGAGAAGATTTAATCGATTTCCCTTATATTTATGCCAGCAGTCTGAATGGTTTTGCAATCAAACATCTTGATGATGAAAGAAAAGATGTAACTCCGCTTTTGGATTGTATTTTAGAAAACATTCAAGAGCCTTCCGGAGACAGCACAAAACCCTTCCAATTTAGAGCTACAACTCTTGATTATAACGAGTACGTAGGAAGAATTGTAATCGGACGGATTGCAAACGGGGTTGTGCACTCTCAAGATCAGGTTGCCTGGATAAATGCAAGCGGTGAAGTTATAAGAGGAAAGATTACAAAACTTTTTGGTTTTAAAGATTTAGGACGTGTCGAAATTGAAGAGGCAGAAGCCGGAGATATCGTAGGTATTGCAGGCTTTTCTGATATTCATATCGGTGAAACTTTATGCGATCCTAACCATCTTGAGGCTTTACCTCTAATCAAGGTTGATGAACCTACTCTGCAGATGAATTTTTCAGTAAACGACAGCCCGTTTGCAGGTCAGGAAGGTAAATTTGTAACTTCAAGACAGCTTAGAAAAAGACTTTATGATGAATTGGAAAAAAATGTAAGTTTAAGGGTAGAAGACACAGACTCTACGGATTGTTTTAAAGTAAGCGGCAGAGGCGAGCTTCACCTTGGAATTTTGATTGAGACAATGCGTAGAGAAGGGTACGAATTTCAGGTATCTAAACCGGAAGTTATATATAAAGAGATTAACGGAGTTCAGTATGAACCATTTGAAGATTTGCTCGTTGATGTTCCGGAAGAGTATGCAGGCTCCTGTATTGACAGACTTTCCGGAAGAAAAGCAACAATGCTTGAGATGCAGAATGCAAACGGCAGGACTAATATGAAATTTTCAATACCTGCACGCGGTTTAATCGGGTTCAGAACAGAATTTATCCGTATGACCCGCGGTGAAGGGATTATGTACCACACATTTGATGAATATAAACCATACGCAGGTGATATCCCGAAACAAAGAAGCGGCTCTATTCTTGCTCATGAACAGGGTGAAGCTATTCCATACGCCTTAGCCCAATTTGAGGATAGGGGAGTATTCTTTGTAACTCCAAAAACAAAGGTTTACAGAGGTATGATAATCGGCGAAGGCAACAGACCGCAGGATATTGTAGTAAATATCTGCAAGACCAAAAAATTAACTAATATGAGAAGTGCAACAGCAGATGTTATGGTTACGCTGCAGGCACATAAGGAATTATCGCTTGAAGATTGTCTTGAATATATAGGTGATGATGAACTTGTAGAAATCACCCCTGAAAATATCAGAATGAGAAAACAGGATTTAGTTAAATTTAAGAGTATTTAGTGCTATGCATTGAAAATCTTGGTGAGGGGGCAAACCCGTCAGGGGTTTTGCCAGCTTAGCATACCTTCTTGACAATAACTTATAGTCAGGCTAACTAGTGAATAGGTAAATAGGTAAATAAGTAAATAAGTAAATAAGTGAATAAGAAAACCAAGTGCACAGTCATCCCTCCCTATTGAGGGAGGGCTTGGGTGGGTGCTGATTAGGGTTTAGAAGTTTAGTGGTTTAGGAGTTTAGGAGAAGTTAAAATTTTAATGAATTAAATCAGAACAGAACAGTAGGTCAGAACAGTAGGTCAGGCAGTGCCTGACATTAACTCTTGCTCAACAATAACTTATAATTATATTATCTAAACAAACTGTTATTTTAAAATTCATTTTATAGTTTTTTATTTGCTCCTACGGCCAGCCCCCTCACCGCATCCGTAGTTTTCGGCTCCCGCCTCAAACACGGCTGCTCCTCTCCCGCAGGGCGAGGAGAGCGTACTTTTTGTTTTTATTGAAATACTTATGATAACGAAATAGAAAATGTGAAGCATGTTCCATACTAATTATTTGCTTTAAATATTTTACAAAACTTCATGATATCTTTAACAAAATAGGCTGATTATTATATGATTATGTTCTGGAGGGTTATTCTTGTGGGAAAGATTAGGTTTTATTTTTCGCTGGTATTTGCAAAATTAATGTATTACGGATTTAAGATAACAAAATTATCATCAGGAACTTCTGTTATCGGGATGTTTGTATTGAAGATATGTCCCGAGTTTCTGACTTATGCTGATAGTTATATAAATACTAAAATTAATGTAACAGGGACAAATGGAAAGACAACGACTTCCGGATTAATTGCGCATTTGATAAAAAATGATAACTATTCTGTTGTAAATAACTCTATGGGAGCTAATATGCTTACGGGGGTAGTTAATGCTCTTGCTGTAAATCTTAACCCTTTCAAAAAATTTGATTATTCCGTAATAGAGTCAGACGAAGCTTATCTTGCAAAAATATATGACAGATTTGATGCGGATTATCTTCTTGTTACAAATCTTTTCCGAGATCAGTTAGACAGGTATGGCGAGCTTGCTAAGACTAAACAGCTTATTCAGGATGGAATTGATAAAAAGAAAAATCTGAAATTGATGTTGAATGCGGATGATCCGCTTGTAGCCTCTTTTGAGGGTGAAAATAAAATATTTTACGGGATAGAAAATGTTTATTATGCTGATGAAAGCTTAAGAGCAGACAGTTCTGCGGAAGAAGTTTTTACATGCCCGTGCGGAAAAGAATTGAAATACGAGAAGAAATTTTTTGCACAGCAGGGGCATTACTATTGTGATTGCGGGTTTAAAAGGCCTTACGTTAAATATAGAGCTGATGTAAGTATTTATAAGGACTATTCCATTTTAAAAATTAATGATATTAATTACGAAATACCGCTTGTGGGGCTTTTTAATGCGTATAACGCGCTTGGTGCGGTTGCTCTTGCGCTGGAATTGGGGATAGAAAATATTCCGGAAAATTTAAAAACTTTTAAAGTCGCTTTCGGTAGAAGCGAGGTTAAGTATTTGAACGGCAAAAAGGTGTTAATTCAGCTTATTAAAAATCCTATAGGTGCAAATGAGGTTTTAAAAACTGTTGATAAGAATTCAAACATTTTGATTATAATAAATGATAATTATGCAGACGGACGCGATGTTTCGTGGCTTTGGGATGCTGAATTTGAACTGCTTAAGGGAGTGGAAAAAGAACTCGTTGTATCAGGCACAAGAGCCGAAGATATGGCTTTAAGGTTAAAATATGCAGGTATAGAAAATGTAAAAATTATTAAGGATATAAAAAAAGCGGTTGAATATACGGGGAAATCGGCGGATAATAATATTACGATACTGCCTACTTATACGGCTTTATTAAGGATAAATAAAATCAGGAATTTAAGGAGCAGATAAAATGTTATTAGGCTTAAATATAGATCATGTTGCAACATTAAGAAACGCAAGAGGAGGCATAGAGCCGGATGTTATAACGGCGGCAAGGATTTGCAAAGAATGCGGGGTTGCTTCGGTTACTACTCATTTAAGAGAAGATAGAAGGCATATTAAAGATAAGGATGTTGAAGAAATCAGAATGCTTCCCCGTGTCAGATTAAATTTAGAGATGGCTATGACAAAGGAGATGCAGGAAATTGCTCTCCGTCTAAGACCGCATGCGGTCTGTATTGTACCTGAAAAACGGCAGGAAATAACAACTGAAGGCGGACTGGATGTTGCAGGGCAGCTAAATTGGGCAGTCGAATTCACAAAACCGCTTTTAGAAAAAAATATTGAAGTGAGTTTCTTCATAGACCCTGATGTACACCAGATTTCTGCTGTATCAAAAACAGGAGCACCTTTTATTGAGCTTCATACCGGAAGGTATTCGGAAGCTTTCGGGACAGAAGATGAAGAGAGGATATTTGATGAATTAAAAGGCGGAGCTATCTTTGCCCAGAATTTCGGATTAAAGGTTAATGCAGGGCACGGTCTGAATTATCAGAATGTTAAAAGAATGCATGAAATCCCTAATCTTGTGGAATTAAATATCGGGCATTCAATAATTTCGCGTGCGATATTTGTCGGATTAGAGCAGGCAATAAAAGAAATGAAAGCACTGGTAGAGGGGTAAGGGAACAACACATGAAATCAAAAGAAGAAATTGTGAAAGAAATGCAATTAGTAGTTGAGCAGATGCGACTTGATGATATTGAAGAAAATCCTGACTGCGAGAATGAATTTTTCACCTGTGACGCCTGCGGCGGGGTAAAATCTCTTGCCGGTTCAGTGCAATACGGAAATTACAGGCTTTGCAATGATTGTGTTTTGTATGCAGAAGCCGGATTTGAACTCGGGCAGATTAAAGACATTGAAGAGCTTATTAACGCAATGGAAGATAAACGGCTGGAAGCTGATTGCGAGTTTATTAAACAAGAAGAAAAGAAATTACAAAACTGAGGAAGGTATGAAAATATCAATAGAAACTATTTTAAGAGCAAATGCGATGGGAATTGCAAGAAGTAAAATGGAGAAGGATAGTTTTTATAATAAAATGATTCGGTATTCCCGGGCTGAAAATCGAGATATTTTTGAATTCACACAAAATAGAGACAAAATTAATTCATCTTTTAAAAAAGCCTGGGATAGTGTTCTCGGGGAAAAAAATAATAAAAAGCTCTAGATATTATGGAGATTAATAATTCCTCTTTTTGTAGTAAAATTGTAGTGTAAAATTCAACTTCAAAAGAGGAAATTATTATGTGGGAATATTCGGAGAAGGTATTAGATCACTACAGAAACCCCAGAAATGTCGGTAAGATTGATGATGCTGATTTGATTGGAGAAGCTGGGTCACTTGCCTGCGGTGATTCTTTAAAATTATATATAAAACTTGACGGTAAGGTTATTAAAGATGCTAAATTCCAGACATTTGGATGCGGCTCTGCTGTCGCTTCATCAAGTATTCTGACCGAAATGATTATCGGAAAAACAATTGATGAAGCTGCTAAGATTACTAATAAAGATATCGCAGATGAGCTTGACGGGCTTCCGCAGGAGAAGATGCACTGTTCTGTTATGGGGCATGAAGCTTTAGAGGATGCTATTAAAAAGTATTACGGAGAAGATGTTATTGCAATGGAAGAGGGGTTAAACCCGAGCGGAGAAAAAATTATCTGTACCTGCTTTAATGTAACAGAAAATCAGATTTGGGAAGCCATTAAGGTAAACGGGCTTAAGACTGTAGATGAGGTCACAAACTACACAAAAGCCGGCGGCGCCTGCGGAAGATGCAGGGGAGTAATTAAGGATATGCTTGAAACTTATTACAAGAAAGCTGAACAGACAGCAGAGCTTACGCCGACACAAAAAATCTTGAAAATCAGTAAAGTTATTGACCAGCAGATTTCACCGCAGCTGCAAAAAGACGGCGGTGACGTTGAACTTGTTGATGTTGATGGAAATAAGGTAAAAGTTAAATTAACCGGCATGTGCAGCGGATGTAAAAATGCAACCATGACTTTAAAATCTTTTGTAGAGTCTGTTCTAAAAGATAAAGTTGACAAAAATCTTGAAGTTGAGCAGGTATAAAATATATAAGCAAGCTAATGTAGGTCAGGCATTGCCTAACAATAAAGTTTTTGTCAGGCAATGCCTGACCTACAATTAATTTAAATAAAGAACTCTCCAGCGTAGAATAGAACTTTATGAAGCTACGGGGGGATATAAATTAATTGACCTGAAAGAAGAAGGATTGCTTGCAAAAATAAAAAGAAAAAGAACATTTCCCTCTCCTTACGTAGTACTGTCCGGTAAAAATTTTGCTTATTGAAAATATGCTCTCTCAAGGGAAGAAACGCTATACACTTGGCGCTGCTCCCTCCCTTATGAGGGAGGGTTGGGGTGGGTGATAACAAACCTTGCACCAAACAAGGCTTATACTTTTAACGCAACCCCTAACGGACTGGCACCCATCCTAACCTTGTCTTGGATTTGCTCCACGCTCACAGAGCTTCACCTTTAAGCCTCACGGCTTAGCCGGTTCAGTCTGTTCGCTATCCGGACTTACGTCCGTCCGCAAATCCG
>CALVEE010000090.1 GCA_944326495.1 Candidatus Gastranaerophilales bacterium
CTCTATATTGGTTAACGGAAGCCTGTGCGTTGTTTACATTAAGCTGATATTCTCTCGGGTCGATTTGAAAGAGAAGCTGACCTTTTTTTACAAAATCGCCCTCTTTAAAATATTTTTTCTGCAAAAACCCCGAAACTCTTGCAATCACGTCAATTGAATACTGCGCTTCAACTCTTCCCGTGGCTTCAGCTGACACATTAACTTTCTCTATATGCGGATTATCAACCTCAACCTCCTTAGGACGAAGCATAGCCTGTCTCTGGATAAACCCGCCGATTGCCCCTGCAGTTTTATTATAAATAATAGGAACAATTATTATAAGCAGAATAATTATTCCGACTTGCTTACGCGTTAAACTAAATTTCATACCACTCTCTCCAATTCCGTTTAGATAGAATAATCCATGTCTCATATTATATTGCTTATGATAATTTGTCAATTTTTGTAAGTCTAATTTCCACTAAACGGTGTAAATAAGGGGGGCTTGGTTGCTAAGCCCCCCTTAAAATTATTTTTTTGATATAAAATCAAGCACTCCATTTATAAATGTAAGCGGATGTACAGGACAGCCCGGAATATACAAATCTATAGGATATTTTTCTAAGAATTCTCTGTTTAGTTTTGACGAATTCCGGAAAACTCCGCCGGAGATTGCGCAGGCTCCTGCCAAAATTACGATTTTAGGCTCCGGAGTAGATTTATAACAATCTTCAAGAGCATAAGCCATATTATCAGAAATAGGCCCTGTTATTACAATACCGTCTGCATGTCTCGGGGATGCTACAAAATCAATCCCAAATCTTCCCATATCAAAGTTGCAGTTTGAGCAGGCATTCAACTCCATCTCGCATCCGTTACAGCCGGCTGCTGATACCTGACGAAGCTTTAGAGATTTAGAAAATACCCTGTGAATTTCTTTTCTTGCTTCTATTGCAGTTTTTTCAAACTCTTCCGGTGTCATGTTTTCTGTCACAATCAGTTTATTTCTATCTGTTGATGATAATTTATAATAATTGCTAAACTGTATTGCTTCGCACTTACATTCTCCGCAAAGAGTACATTTACCCATATCAATTGATAAAGGATTTGTCTTTAATGCGCCTGCTGGACAAATATTCTCATCAATATTACATCCCCCGCACTGTTTAAGAATAGGAAATCCCCTGAATTGGCTCCGCATAGGAGCGTTTGGAATATCCGGTATAAATTGATTTCCCTGAAAATATTTTAGTTTTATTGTATCTAGCATTTTTTAGTTACCTCTGTTTTTGATGTGAATAAGTTAATAAGTGAATAGGTTAATAAGAGATATTAGCAGTCACTTGTTTTTGTTACAGGTCATTGCCGCAGTAGGACAGGTTGAAACTTTTGTTGCATAACGGGAAGTCGGAAACACCGTTGTTTCTGACTGCCATTGCCAGCATATACCAGTTGTTGAATGACGGGTCTTTCATTTTGTATCTTAAAAGCTCGCCGTTTGCTCCGGTTAATGCAATATGAACAATCTCGCCTCTCCAGCCTTCTGTCATTGATATTACAAAACTGTTCGCAGAAAGTGAATTATTAGGCGTAACCTTTATTGCCTCACTTTGGTGCTCTTTTAGTTTTGCAAGAAGTTTCTTCACAATCTGCATTGATTGTTTTATTTCTTTATATCGGAGCATAAAGCGGGAATGAACATCACCCGTTGCTTTAAAAGGTTTTACAACATCAAGAGATGTGTACCAGTTATCATTAAAATCAAACCTTGTATCTATATCAACTCCTGATGAGCGCGCAGCCATACCTACTGCTCCTAAAGCTCTTGCATTATCAGCACTTACATAGCCGGTTTTTTCCATTCTTGAGATACAAGAAGGAGTCTTAAGCATAACCTTTGTAGTTCTGTCAACGGTTTTTGCAACGCCGTCAAGCATTTCAATAATCTTATCTGACATTTTTTCATCAATATCAAAATTAACTCCGCCCACATTGATTAAACCTCTGCCGAAACGGCTTCCTGAAATCTCAAGCATAGTATTAATAACAAGAGTTCTTGTAATACCGAAAATTGAAGCCCCCATCAAATACGCCATATCACCGGCTATCGCACCCATATCACCGATATGAATTGCAATACGCTCCATCTCAAGAGCAACTCTTCTTATGATTTGGGCTTTGTCAGAAATCTTTGTATCTGATAAAGCTTCCATTGCTTGAGAATATGCCATATTATACCCGATTACGCTGTCTCCGCATACAGATTCAGCCAGTCTGTTATTATATCTTTTATTCTTTAAGAATAAATCCTCAACACCTCTATGCTGATAACCGAGCATAATCTCTAAATCGTAGACTTTTTCTCCCATGCACATAAACCGGAAATGCCCGGGTTCAATTACACCGGCGTGAATAGGGCCTACTGCTACCTGATGGATATCTTCTCCCTGCATCTCAAAAAACGGATACTTATCCTGATTATTTCTTACAGGCTTAAGCCACGGATGATTAAGAGGTTCAATCCCGAATTCTTCATAGAATTCACGCTCAAATATATGAAAAGCAGGAATATCTTGAGTGAAAGATTCATAAGATTTGGTATCAGGAGAAAATATTGCAGAAGTTACGTATAGTTTCCCGACCTTATCATCTGCTAAAACCACATATAATCTTATATTCTCAAACTCTTTTTTTCCAAAAAATCCGATAACCCTCATTTTCATTTTTTCGACATCCGATTTTATTTCTTCTATTGAAATTGTCGGAATATCAAGAGCATTAATCTTTTTATTATTTTCAGTTATTATCCAGTTCATAATTACCTTCTTTATTATTTACCTAAAAACCTGCAACCGCCATTAATACCATTTCAGAAAGCCCTCTTGGCATATAAATTCCGATTACAAATGCAATTATAAGCATTACAATTTGAGGGACATACATTGTCCAGCTTAATCTGACTTTCTCTGCTTCCGGCTGCTGCTCTTCTTTTTCAGACGAAAATGCCATTCCCACTACTGATTTACCTAAACCGTAAATAACTATTGTCAAAAGAAGCAGGAACAGAGCGCATAATATAAAATGTTTCTGCATAAACATTGTTTTTACCATTAAAAACTCGCTTACGAACAACACAGAAGGCGGAAACGCTGCAATTCCTATAAAAGAAGCAACCCATAACCATCCGGTTCTTCTGTCTTTTTTCAACAGCCCCGTAACAGCCTTAATCTTCTTTGTGCCGTATGTTTCCAGAATATTTCCGGAAGTAAGAAAGAAAGAAGCTTTAATAAGCGAGTGCCCTATAAGATGAATTATAGCAGCCAGCATACCAACCCCGCCTAAAGCTGTTCCGATTGCCAGAATACCCATATTTTCGATAGAAGAATACGCAAGCATTCTCTTGTAGTTATTTATATGATATACAAATACTGCCGTAATGAACAATGACAAAAAGCCCATTACAAAAAGCATAATTCTTGCATAATCAGCGCATCCTGCAAACACCATTACTCTGAACACATTTAAAATCATTAAAAAAGCCGAGTTCAAAAGTGCTGCCGATAATAGTGCAGAAATCGGAGTCGGAGCTTCTGCGTGAGCATCCGGAAGCCAGAAGTGAACCGGAGCAAGCCCCATTTTCGTTCCGATACCGAATAAAATAAATACAAACGATAACTGCAGCCAGAAATGGTTAAATAACGGCGCATTATTGTATAAATCATGATAGAACAATGTATTCAGGTTTCCGGTTGCAACAGTCATAAGTATTATACCGACAAACGCTAAGGCAATACCGATTGAGCAGATAAATACATATTTCCACGCAGCTTCGATAGAATGTTTTGTTTTGTGGAAATATATAAGATAAGCACTTGCCAGAGTAGTACCTTCAATGAACACCCATGAAACCCCTAAATTTGAGCTCAAAACAGCACCCGTCATTGAAAACACAAAGAATAATACCATATAAGTATAATGTCTTAATTTCTTCGCCAGAGATGTCTCTTTTTGAACATAGCCGTTATTATAAACAGCCACAGCCAAAAATACAATAGACATTACCGCAAGAAATATTTTATTAGTATCATCAACCGCAAAGAACTTGCACGATTTCCACATCGGCAGTAAATCTATA